>DATEDP010000044.1 GCA_035281585.1 bacterium | reverse complement strand
GGGAGGGCCGGGGACATCCTCCTCACTTTTTTCCCTGGCCCTCAAGCCGGGCCAGGGAAAGCTTGAACCATCGATGTCTATTGGATGCTTTAGGGTGATCGACGGTTCAAAAGCCGTTCGGAGGAGTCCCCGGCCCTCCCCAACCTACCTTGGGCAAAGACGCAAAGAGGTCTCTCCAGCGGCACAATGGTAGGGCGGGGTCTGGGGGTGGGGGGTGCCTCTCGAAAATATCTCTGCAGGAGGGAGGGCGTAGGAGGGTTCAAAAATCCGACTGAGCAAAAAACTTCGGGGCTGACGAAGGAAGCCACGAAGTTTTATTGCGAAGCGGATTTTTGAACCCGACTAGCCCGACCGGGCAGAATTTGAGAGAGGCACCCCCCACCCCCAGACCCCGACCGGGCAAAAACGCCCAAGCCGGCACCAATAAGGAACTCTTCTCTTAAGGTCCCGCGAAGACTTGGACGCAGAAGATGCGTTGGCCGTCGCTGGTGCAGCCGACGCCGAGGTATTCGTATTTTTTGGAGAGGATGTTCTTGCGGTGGGAGCTGGAGTTCATCCAGTCGTCCATCATTTGATCGGCGATGGCCCGAGGATCGAAAAGCCCTTGGGCGCTGGAGATGGTGTGGAGGTTTTCGCCCACGCTCCGCTCGAGCTTGGGCTGATACTTGCGCAAGCGGTCGATCACCGTTTTCTTCTCGGGACTGTTATGGGAAAGGTAGTTGCGCTTCATCATGTCCTGGGCATGGTCCCGGGCGGCCTTGACCAGGAGCTCCTCGGAGCCCAGCCGCTTGAGCTTCTTGGCCTCGCGGACCCCATTGGTGCCCTCGAAGATCCGGCTTTCGACCTGACGCGAGAGCTCGGCCGGGCTCAAGGACTTTCCCGAAGCTTGCTGCTGAAGATGGAAGGGAATGGCTCCGCTGCCCTTGGCCTCAGCCGCCGCGCCCAAGGATAGACAAAGCAAAAGAGCCGCTATAGAAAAGAATCGTATCAAGGGGTCCATTTATGAAAATCGCTTGTTGGAACGTCAATGGCATACGCGCCGCCGCCAGAAAAGGCCTGCTCGATTGGCTGGCCCAGGAGAAACCCGATGTGGTTTGCCTCCAGGAAACCAAGTGCCATCCCGACCAATTGGAGCCGGAGCTGCGCCAGCCCTTAGGTTATAACAGCCATTGGTCCTCCGCCAAGAAGAAGGGTTACAGCGGCGTCGCCATCTTCCTGAACCGCCAAGCCCTTTCGGTGGTCGAAGGCCTGAGCCGGCCGGAGTTCGACGACGAAGGCCGGACTTTGAGCGCCGAATTCGACGACTTCCACCTGATCACCGGCTACTTTCCCAACGGCCAGCCCGACCTGGGCAGGGTGCCCTACAAACTGCGCTACAGCGACACCGTGATGGAATATGCTCACGGCCTCCGCCAAAAGACCGGCAAGCCGGTCATCCTCTGCGGCGACTACAACACCGCCCACCGCGAGATCGACTTGGCCCGGCCCAAGGAGAATGAGATGAACACCGGCTTCCTCCCCGAGGAACGGGCCTGGGTCGACAAGTTCATCGCCAGCGGCTTCGTCGATATTTTTCGGGAAAGAACCCCCGACCCCAATCATTATACTTGGTGGTCCTACCGCTCCGGCGCCCGGCCGCGGAACATCGGCTGGAGGATTGATTACTTCTTCATCACGCCGGAGCTGCGCGGCCGGGTCGAGAAGATCTATCACCAACCCGAAGTCCAGGGTTCGGATCACTGCCCCCTCATCCTAGAACTTAAGACCTAACGAAGTACCCAGGATGTGCTTCTTGCTCCAATCGGGGTCGGCTTGGTCCATCCGCAGCATGTAATAAAGATCGAAGACGATCTTGCCCTCCAGAAAGCCGAAGGCATTGCCGGCGGCGAAGCGGTTTTGGTTGAAGCCGCCGTTGCTCGGCTCGACGAAGATCTCCTCCGAGAGATACGGCGAAAACGAGACCGGCTTGGCCTTGATCGGGAAAGCCACCTTGAATCGCGAGCGATAGCGGAAGCGCGTCTCATCGGGGAAAAACCGGATCTCGAAGCGTTGGCGAGTCGAGCCTTCGACCGGCCCCAGTCGCCCGATGAACTCGGCTTGAGGAAAGATCCGGTTCTCCCGGGGTTTTCCGTCCGATTTCTCGAAGCGATAGAAAAAACCGGGCTTGAACCACTTGAAGACCCGGTAGTCGAAGCCCAGGGTCGTGTTGAACGTGATGTAGTTGGTGACGTCGTCGCCCCAGCGATTCTCGGTGGCCCAGTGCAGAGTCCAAGGCGACTTCCCGAAAGGATGGGCATACTTGAGCTCGGTCCAGAGCTGGAAATCGGACTGAGCCTGAGCCGAAACGCTGAAGCAAATCCCCAGTGCGGCCAGCAGGCCGCAAAGCTTCTTCCTCATGGAACACACCCCCATCTAAGGTTTGCAGTCTTTTTGCGGGAGTTCCGAAAAGACCTCAAGCCGGTTCGGTGAATTCGCGGTGAACACTGCGGCTTCGTATTGAAAATATATTTCATTAACTATTTCCCATTTTTCTTTGACAATTCTCTTAATGTTTCCTAAACCATCACTTAATTGAAATTAACTTTCAAATAAGGAGGGCGCGATGAGCCAGGAATGTCAAAACAAACCCCACTATGGGGTCTCGATCTGCCCCAGCGGCCACGCCACCCTCTATTTGGGGCGCAGCGCCTTCTTCCTCGAAGTCGAGGAGCTGAAATCGCTGATCGAGGCCGCCCAAGAGGTTTTGGCCAAGCATGAACGGCAGAGCAAGGGCTTTTCCCAGCCCTATTCGCCTCATCTCGCCCACTAAAAAGAGGAAACCGTGTCCCGAACTTTCACACTATGCCCCGAAGTCGAAGCCCTGTACCGCCAAACCATCGAACGAGCCTGCGCTCGTGAGTTTTTAGGCTGGGAAACCTCCAGCCGGCAATCGTCGATCGACCAAATCAACAACACATTTTGGGCGGCCGCCGCCGTCAACGAGCGAGCCGAAGGCGAAGCCGCGCCTGACGAAGGCCGGCAACTCGATCTCGCCGAAGCCCGCCTGGCCATCGCCGCCCTCAATCGGGCGGCCGACGGCGATCGGCTGATCGCGGCCAACGAAAGCCGGGCCGCCTACAACCAGCTGCAGGAAACCATCGGCCGCTTGGACTCCGGCGGTGGCCGTAGCGCCGCCCAAAGCCTGATGGCCGAGTGCTCGGCCCGCGGCCAAGGCTGGCGACGCATCCGCGACGAGTCGGTGCAGCGAGACATTCGGGCCGTCTTTCAGTCCCATGACGTCACCGAGCTCGATCCCCGACCCGGCATGGATCCGGTCGACGCCGTCTTCGCGGCCTATGCCTACGATTTTCAAGTCGGCGGCAGCGACGAAGACATCGGCTTCAACGATGCGATGTTCGCCAGCGCCAGCATCGAGTCGGCCTTGCGCGGCCTTCGAGCTTATTACGCTTAAAAAAAGCTTCCCAACAAACCCGCTAAAAACGGGGCCCGGCTTCAAAGCCGGCCCCGTTTTTTATTATGAGGAAGCGGGACTGAGGAAGCGGGGCTAAAGCCCCTCGCCACATTATTGTAGCAAGGGCCTTCAGGCCCGCCCCACCAAGGCGAAACTTTTGCGATCGCCCGGCGATAAGCTGAAAGCTGTTTTCACTAATTAAGGGCAAGAGGGTCTGAGAGAGGAGCCATGGGGGACGAATTTCGCTGGAACATCGCCGGAGTAGGCGTTCTTCCGGCCAACTTTCAGGATACGACGACCTACCCTTTGGGCTTCAAGCTCGAGGGCGGGCTCGGCCTCGAGTACGAGCCGGTCTTCCTTGAAGGCGGCCTCGAAGGCAGCTTGCACGACGTCGATGCCTCCCCGCTCGGCGTCGATCACTACGACCTCACCCCGCCTTTCAATTTCACCCTGAGCGGCGGTCTCGCGATTCGCGACTCCTTTTACCTGCGCCTCGGCCGTCACCATTACGAGAAGACCGAGGTCGAGGGCCTTCTCACCAACCGGGCCTACAGCGTCGCGGCCAACTTCGCCAATATCGTCCCCGACCTCGGCATCTTCGGCGGCGAAGCGCTCTATCACATCGACAATGACGAAGGCACCCTCCGCGAGCTCAAGACCAATGTCGCTTATCTCAAGAGCAAGGACCGTTCGCACTTCGGAATCCTCGAGGGCCTGGTGACTCTAGGCTTGGAGGATCACAGCGAGGCCCCGACCCTGACCTTGGCGGCCTATGGAACGGTCCAGCCCGAGGCCGAAGCCACCTCCTTCAAGTCTCAGCCCGGCCTAGTCCACGGACAGGGGATCGGCGCGGCTTTGGAGTATGGGATGTTTTCGGGAGTTTTCGGCTTCACCCACCGCTACGGCGGTTTTCAAGGTTCGGCGGTGGAAGAGCGCAGCGCGGTGACCTTGGCCCTGATGCTGGCGCCGGACAATTTCCTCTTCCGCGGAGCCTACTCTTGGATCACCCAGTCGACCACCGCCGACAGCGAGGCCAACCCGCCGATTGCGATCAGCGAGAATCACCTCGAGTTCTCGGCCGGCTACTATCCCAGCGAATCCTTCCTGCTCTCGATGGGATATCGGGGAGTTCACGGCCAGTACTATGCCTCCAATCAGGTTTTCTTGGGGCTGCAAACCGCCTTCAGCGGCGCCGTGCCTTTCACCAAGTAGGGGCACCCCTTGCGGGTGCCCTGTCCGCCCAACCCTCTCCGTGCAAAAGGGCGGGAGCAAGCCCCCGCCCCTACTCGTAATCCTCGTTCAGCGAATCCAGGAACTTCACCAAGAGCGGCAAGTTCTCGCCTCGCAGGGCCATGCCCTGGAACTCGGCCGGCGGATTGCGCATCCCGCCGTTCCGAGCCTGCTCCGAGAATTGGAGGTAGTGGAGAGCCACCGCCTCGAGAGTCGGGAATTTGCCGTTATGCATGTAGGGATCGGAATGGCCGAGATCGCGGAGCCCCGGCGTCTTGAAGGCCGCCAAGGCCAGGGGCAAAAGCTCCTGAGCGGTGCAAGGCGAATTGACGTCGTTCAAGCGGCGGCAGAGCAGATCGCGCAGTCCGGCCTGGGGCTTGGAAACGGCGTCGTTGGCGAAGACGTTCCAAAGCCCCAGATCGGTCAGCTCGGGCCGGTCGGCTTGAGGAATGCTCAAAAAGACGCCGGTCCCGTTGGGATAGAGCGCCGAGGCCGGCAACCATGCCTGGGGATCGGCTTGGCGAGCGGCATAGTCCGGAACGAAAAGCGCCTGGAAGGCGCCGTCGCCGTGGAGCCCGTTATACTCGCGCTGGGTGGCGCCGGTGTTGTGGAAGCTGAAATCGCTGAAGGCCGGCGCGGCGTGACAGGCGATGCAATTGCCGATGCCTCCACCGGCGACCTCGGTCGGCGGAAGCGGCAAGGCCGAAGGCTCGCGGAAAAAGATCCTCATTCCTTCGAGCTCGGCCGGGCCGAACTCAAAGGGCTGGTCGTGGAAAGCGAAGCTCTTGCTGCCGGCGGCCACGAAAACCGGATTGGGCAGGTTATCGACCGCCGCGAGCAGCCGGCGGCTGTAGTCGAGATCGGATTCGCCGGCTTCGGGCTGGCGCGGCAATTCGTTGAGCCGCAGGAACTCATCGAAGGGCGACAAGTTGAAATTGCCCCGGGCATCCTGGGAAAAAATCAATTGATTGACGTAAACCGAGACCAGCTTGGCCACGGCCTCGAAGATCTGTTGGTCGCTGGCCGAAGCCACGTCGATCCGGAATTCCGGCGGCAGGCGGAAGTCAGCCGGAATGTTGGGGTCGGTGCCGGTAAGCAGGGTCCGATAGGCCAGGCCGTCGAAGCTCTGGGCGATGTCGCCCAGACCGTCGTCCTCGCGGATGATCTTGGCGACATGGGCGATCGCGGTATCGGCTTCGCCCGGCAGCCAGCCGAAATTACGGCCGGTGAGGGTCCCCTTGACCAAATCCGGCATCGTCGCGAACTCGCCGTCGAAGTGGAGGAAGAGATCGCCGGGCCGCGGCAGGGCCGAGTTCACCAGCGGCGGCGAATTTCGCGGCGCATGGGTCTTGCCGTCCTCGCGGGCCGGGATCGGAGAGCGCTCGGCGAAATCGGTGTAGGTCCGCATTCCGCCGCCGCTGACGTTCAACTGCTGGTCGACCAGGTGACAGGCGGCGCAGTTCATCGACTTGCCGGCGAAAGGCCCGGGCAAGGCCGCCGCCAAAGTCTCGCTGATGTCGAGGACCGGATCGCCGACGGCGAGGGCCTGGTTCACGCCGGCCGAATTGGCGAAGAAAAATTGGGCGAAGCGGGTTTCCTGGAACAGCCGCTCGCCGATCGCGACCTCGGCCGGATCGGCCTCCTCTTCTTCCTCTTCGGGGACGATCGGCGAAGCGCAGGCCGACAAGACCGCGAGGCCGAAAACGAACAAGAACTTCCAATCCAAACGCCGCTTTTCCATGGGCTCTCCTAAGCTGAAAATAGCTTTCGCTAGCTAGTGGAGGGCCTGGCGGCTGTCAATCAGAAATCAAAAAAGCCCTTTAAAATTTGAATTTTTTCTTGACGCGGGGCGCCGATTCGGATTTCTACATTTTTGAAAATTGTTTTCATTTGTTTTGGAAAGGCTACGACACCATGACCCCGCCGCCGCGACGACCCTTTACCCCAAGCATCCCGATAGCTTCGGCGCCCCCGCCCGAGCCCTCGCCCTTGGCCCGCCGGCTCAACGCGATGGAAGACTTCCGCCGCCGCCGGGAGGCCGAAATTCAACGGGTGACGAGCTATCACGAGATTTCGACCGGCGAATTCCTCACCGAAATGATCCTGGGCTTGCCGCGAGGCGGCCGCCGGATGCTACACGACGCCTACGAGCACCCCATCGTGGTCGGCGGCGTGGTCGGCACCATCGTCGCGCTGGGGGCTTGGCTGCCCAATCCCTACGCCCGGGCATTCTCCCGCGGCCTCCTTTGGCTCGGCACCGGAGTTTCGGGGGTCTTCATCGCGCGCGGCACTTGGAATGGCGTCGCCGCCTGGCGGGCCGACGACCGGGCGGCGCTCCGCGAGGCCTCGACCGACTTCGGCGTCGGCGTGATCAGCTTGGGCTTGGCCTACGGCGGCTATCGGATCGGCCAAAGCCTCGGCAAAACTCCCGAGATGGCCCAGCGCTGGGGCGCCTTGGGCAGCGTCCTCCACAGCTCCGACGAGATCGCGGCGGCCCTGGCTCTGTTCCGGGGGGCTTCGCGGGTCAGCAACGGCTCGAGCGCTTATTAGTCCCCTCTCCCGGTTTCGCTGGGCGAAACCACCCTCCCCCGCGAGGGGGGAGGGCTACTGCAATTGAACACTGACTAATTTGCTGACGCCGGGCTGCTCCATGGTGATGCCGTAAAGCGTGTCGGCCATCTCCATCGTGCGCTTGTTGTGGGTGATGAGGATGAACTGCGACCGGTCGACCAAGGAGCGGACCATGTCGTTGAAACGGTCGATGTTGGCGTCGTCGAGCGGAGCGTCGACTTCGTCCAGCAAGCAGAAGGGCGAGGGCTTGATGATGAAGATCGCGAAGACCAAGCTGACCGCGGTCAAGGCCTTCTCGCCGCCCGAGAGCAGCGAAACGCTCTGGAGCTTCTTGCCCGGGGGCTGCGCGACGATCTCGACGCCGCTCTCCAGGATGTTCTCGGGGTCGGTGAGCAAGAGCTCGGCCTTGCCGCCCTTGAAGAGCTTGGGGAAGACCTCTTGGAAGAGCTGGTTGACGGTGTCGAAGGTTTCTTGGAAGCGCTTCTTGGTGGTTCGGTTGATCTTGTTGAGGGCCCGCTGCAGGGCGTCCAGCGACTCGGTCAAGTCGGTGCACTGCTTGTCCATGAACTCATGGCGCTGCTTGAGCTCCTCGTATTCCTCGATGGCACCCAGATTGACCGGGCCGATCTTCTCGAGCCTTTCCCGCAGCTCGGCGACCTTGGCGGCTTGGGTTTCGCGCTCGATCGGCCGCTCGGCGAATTCCGGCGCTTTCTCCACTAAATCGACGTGGTAGCGCTCGAAGATCTGCTGCTTGAGGAGCTGAACCTTGGTCCGGCCCTCGCTGAGGCCCAAGACCCGCTGGTGCAGCTCCTGGCGCAGGCCTTCGGCCTGGGTCCGGTTTTGGCGAAGCGAAGCCTCGAGCGAGGCGATGAGGTCCTTCAAGCCTTGGATTTCATCGCGCAGGCCCACGGCCTTGGCCTCCCGTTCCTGGATCTCGACGACCAGCTTGGCCAAAAGCTCGCGGCTCTCCTCGATCTCGCGCTTGAGCTGGGCCACTTGCTGGTTGGCGGCGCTGATCGAGGCATGGCGCTCGTCGAGCTGCTGCTGGGCCGCGGCCCGCTCCTCGACCATCCGCTGCAATTCTCGCTCGAGGTTGGATTTCTTCTCGGCGACCAGGGCCAGCCGCGACTTCTGCTCGAAAGTTTGCTGGCGGAGCAGGTCGAGAGCCGTCCGCAGCTCGGCCTGGCGAAGCTTGGTCTCCTCGGTCTTGGCCTGAGCCTCGGTCTTCTTGGTCTCGATCCCGAGAATTTCAGCCTCAAGCTCCTCGATTTCCCGGACCAAGTCCGATTCTTCCTGCATCGCCGCCGAGATCTCGAGCGAGAGCTTGTCCCGGCGCTCGGTCAGGCGGCGAAGCTCGGTCTGGAGGTGGTTCAAGTCCTGCTCCTGGTGGACGATCTTGAGCTCCTCGCTGTGGGAATCGCGCTTCAGGGCTTCGAGCGATTGCTCGAGCATCTGGATCCGGGCGCCGCAGCGCTCGACCTGGGAAACTTGCTCCCGAACCTGGGCCTCGACGACGCCGACCTCATGGCGCAGCTCCTTGATCTCGCGTTTCTTCTCGAGGATGGCTTGGGCCCCGCCCTCGCGCGAGCCGCCGGTGACGATGCCGGAGGGATCGACGACCTCGCCGTCGAGCGTGACCAGCGTCTTGCGGTGGCCGTTGCTGCTCCAGAGGTCGAGGGCCCGGTTGAGGTTTTGAACCAGGACGACGTCGCCGAAGAGGTAGCGCCCGACCTTGTCGTAATCGCGCTTCACCCGGACGAAATGCTGCAAGGGGCCGAGGACGCCGTGCTCCTCGCCATAAGGGAAATGGGCGTCTTCGCCTTCCTCCCGCACCTCCAGCGGAATGCAGGAGAGCCGGCCCATCGATTCGGTCTTGAGATATTGCAAAGCCTCGACGCCGGCCTCTTGGCTCTTGACGACGACGTACTGGAGGCGCTCGCCCAAGACCGCGCCGACCGCCATCTCGTAATGCGAGTCGGTCTCGACGATGTCGGCCACCGTCCCGTAAATCGCGCTGTCGGGATCGAGCTGGCTCCGCTTGGTCATCACGTTGCGGACGCCGTCCTTGTAACCCTCGAAGTTGCGCTCCAGCTCCTCGAGCGAATGAAGCCGGGAGCGCTTCAGCGCCAGCTTGTCCTTCAGCTCGTGGAGCTTGGCCTCGGCCTGGGCCCTCTCCTCGCGCTGGCCGGCGATGTTGGAGGCGATGCTGTCGCCCTGCTGGATCAGCTCGAGCTTGAATTGCTTAACCTCGCCGAGCTGGGCGTGGATCTCGCGGAGCTTGGCGTTCTGCTGGCCGATCAGCCGGTCGATCTCGTCGATCTCGGCCTGGTCCTTCCCGATCCGGCCGGCCAAGTCGACCTTGCGCCGCTGGACGGCTTCCTTGCGGCTGCCTCGCTCGGAAAGGCTTTGGAGCAAGGCCATCATCTCATGGGAGAGCCGTTCCATCGCGAAGGCGCCGTCGCGCTCTTCGGCCGATTTGGCCTGAAGCTCGGCCTCGAGGTTCTGCGAATTCTCCTGGGCGGCGGCGAATTCGAGATCGATGCCGACTTGGGACTCGTTGGCCGCGGCGACGGCCTGGCTCAGCTCGCTTAAGCGACCCTTGACCACCTCGATGTCTTTGGTTGCGGCCTCGTTCTGTCGGCCGAGCGAATCGATCTCGCGACCCTTATAGTCGATGCCGGCCTGATGGAGCTGAAGGGAATTGTTCTTCTCATACAGGACCTCCTGCAAACTCATGAGTTGGCGTTCGAGCTCGACCAAACGGAGACGGGCGGTTTCGATTTGGGTCTCTTGCTGGGCGACCTCGGCGCTGAGGGCGGCCTCGCCTTCCTCCAGCGCCTTGAGCCCGCGCTCCAGCTCCTCGAGCTCGCCGTTCCACCGGAGGAAGTCGTGGCTCGAGAGATGCAAGTCGAGGTCGCGGAGCTCGACCTCGGTCTCGCGGTAGCGTTCGGCCTTGCGGGCTTGGCGGTCGATGGAGTTGATCTGGCGCTTGAGCTCGGCCAGGATATCGGCGAGCCGGAGCAGATTGCCCTTGGTGGCTTCGATCTTGCGCAGCGCCGCTTCCTTGCGGCTCTTGAACTTGCTGATGCCGGCCGCCTCCTCGATGATGGTGCGGCGGTCCTCGGGCTTGGAAGTGATGATCTGGCCGATCTTGCCCTGCTCGATGATCGAATAGGCCTTGGTGCCGACGCCGCTGCCGAGGAAGACGTCGTAGATGTCACGCAGGCGGCAAGGCGTCTTGTTGATCGCGTACTCGCTCTCGCCGGAGCGGTGGAGCCGGCGGGTGACCGCGATCTCCGAATAATTGGCGTAAGCCGCCGGGGCCCGTCCGTCCTCGTTGCCCATGACCATGGTGACTTCGGCGAAATTGGTCGGCGGCCGGGTTTGGCTGCCGGCGAAGATGACGTCTTCCATCGCCTTGCCCCGGAGGTGCTTGGCGCTCATCTCGCCCATGACCCAACGAATGGCATCGACGATGTTGGATTTGCCACAGCCGTTGGGGCCGACGATGGAGGTGATCCCTTGCTGAAAGTCGATCACGGTCCTGTCGGGAAAGGATTTGAATCCTTGGATTTCCAGTCTTTTGATCTTCAAAAGCCAAACTCCACGCGCACGAGGACAATAAATATATGAAATCTTTGGAATTTCTGACCTGGAAGGAAGGTCCCCTCTTAGGACCCGACTTCCTCGGAGTTAGCATGGAGCCGTTTCGGCTGTAAAGAGCAAAGGCCGCAACTAAGGGCCTTTTTACCCGATAGATGAAGGACCATTAACGCTGAAATGGCCTTCCCGAGGCCATGATATCTCGAAGGAATTGGTATGGGGGCACAAATCCAGACCGAGACCGGACTTGGCATTGGTTCGAAACCGACGCCGGCCGGGGATGAGTTTTCGGCAAGCCGACTGACGGCTTCGCTGCTGGGGCTCCCTTCCTTCAACTCCCTTTCTTCCGAACAAGTCGCCTCTTTTCAAAAGCAGATGGGTCACGGCCTCTGGGCCGAGCTCCAGTCCTTGACCAAGGAACGCGACCCCGAGCTTTTCTACAGCGGCCTCCTTCACCTCGGCGGCCGCCTCCAGGGCGGGGACAAGCCCGAATGGGCTCAGCGCCTCTATGCTTTGGTCGCGGGCCAAAACGACTTTCCCGAGCTGGCCCAACGGGCCAAGAAGTCGGTCGCGGCCCTCGAAGGCCATGGCGAGATCGGGGCCCGGGCCGAGGTGCTGGTTTCCCGCTTCAGCAAGGATTTTCGCGACCCGGCGATGATCGCCCCGATGATGATCGGCACCTCGGTCGGCAGCCTGGTCCGCGGCGTCGGTTTGAGCCGGCTGGCCGCCACGCCGGCGGCTTGGTACAGCCGCGGTCTCGGTGCCAGCGCCACTGCCGGCGGCTTGAGCTTCGCCGCCGAAGTCCCGGCTTTTGTCTTGAGCGGCCGGGCCTTGCGGGCGATGAGCTCGGCTCCCCAAGCCACTTGGGGCCAGGATTTCTCGACCGGCGCCCTGAGCCTCGGCGCGATCAAGGTCTTCGGCTTCGCCGGCAAGCAGGGATTGGCCCAGCTCCACGGAGTCAACGAATACGGCGTCATGACTCGCAGCCTGGGTTTAGCCCGCTATAGCCATCCCTTGGTCAACCAAGCCTCGCTCTTCGGCGGCCTGATGTCGGCCCATTCGGTCGAGACGAAGCTGGGGCTGCGGCCCCAGGTCGACGACGCCACCGCGGTGACCGACACCTTGGCTTCGATGATCAGCTTGGGGGCCGGCGCCCGCTTGGGTCGAGGCCTGCTGGGCGAGGCTTACGCCCGGCGAATGCACGAGCTGGAATGGCGGACGCAAAGCGTGCAAAAGGCGCTGCCGCTGCCGTCCCTCGCCTTGGAGCTGCCGCGCTTGAACGCCGCCTCCACCGCCGCCGCTGCCGGTCTCGGCGTTCTCCTGCGGAGCCCCTTGGCCCATGCCTCCGATGGGCGCTGGAATTCCACGACCTTGACCGCGACCATCCTTTCCAGTCTCGTATTCGGCGGAGCCATTGCTTATGGGATTTACCGAATTTACCGATCCAACGTAGCGCCGACCGGCCCGGCCAACCGATTGAACCGGCTCGGAGAAGACATTCCGACCATGCTCCCGGCCAAGCTGGCCAAGGAAACGGTCCGGGCGGAAAATTCTCTGAAGGAAAGCATGGCCGGCCGCCGGCGCGGCGATGCCTCAACGGTAGAAGCCGCGATGAATTTCATGGAAAAGGCTTTGGAAACGAACCACCTCGATGCTCAACAGAGATTTCGAGTCTTCTCGGCCTGGGTCGATCTGATTTTGGATGGGAAGGAAAACTTCAGTCCCCTCGCCTTGGCGGCGCTGGGTCGAACTTTCAAGCATCTCGGCAAGGAAGGAAGAGCGAAGCTGCTCGACCGGGTCCAAATGGGAGCCCGCGCCTATCAACCGGATAAAGCGTTGACCGCCTTTTTCTTGCTCAATGCCTTGGCCATGGAGCTGGGTGTTGAGCAACGAGCCGAGGCTTATGAAAAAGCGGCGAAGGCCTTGGACTTCCAACGCGACCGTCGCGACAACAACCTCGACAACAATGCCGCCCTGCTCATGCGGCAACGATCGGTGCTTCGGGAGCTCCGCAATTTCCTGGACAAGCAATATCAGGAAATTCGAGAAGGCCTGGTCAACGAGCTCTACGAGCTGAAAAAAAATCCCGAGGGCGGGGTGATTCCGGGGCAGCGCCAGAGCCGCATCGAGGTCTTGGAGGAGCAGGTCAAGAACCCGCCGGCACCTCCAATCGAGGAAACGCTCCGGAAATTCCTCAAGGATTCGGAAGATGCCATGAACATTAGGTTTAACCTCGAAGATGCGCTGGTCCAAGCCCACAAGCTGATGGAGCTGTTCGGCGAATCGGAGGGTTACCGGCCGCCCAATTTCGAAACCGATTTTTCGCTCCGCGAGCATTTGAATCAACCCGCCATGCAAGCTTACCTTCGCAACGGCGACTCCCTCATCAAGCCGGTCACCAGCGCCGCGATCCGGGAGATGCTCGCTGAACAGCTGCTCGGATTCAAGAAGACCGACCCCGAGCGCAAATAGATTTATTTTTGAAGAAGCAAAGATTGGCTCGGGTGAGGATTTCCGAATGGCAGTGTTCCGTGCAGTTGACGGATTTTCGGCGAACCATGTCGCAGGCCCCCTGCTGGACGAGGCTCGGGGCGGAAGCTCGCCCTTAAGCCGAGCCTGCCAGGCCGAGCTCGCCGCCTTGGCCAAGGAGAAAGACTCCGAAATCTTTTTCACCGACCTCTACCGGCTGGGCCGGCGCATCGAAAGCCGGCGTCCCGACTTCGCCCGCCGCCTTTTCGAAAAGGTCGCCGAGCAAAAGAGCTTTCCGCTGCTGGCCCAAAAGGCCCGGAGCAGCTTCGCGGCCCTCGAAGGCCAGGGCAGCTTCGGAGCCCAAGCTGAAATCCTCGTCTCCCGAATCGCCAAGGAAGCCATTGATCCGCTGTTGATCGTTCCGATGATCGCCGGCAGCGCCGTCTATGGCATAGCCCGGGCAGCCGCCGCTTCCCGGCTCCTCGCCGGCTCGGGCTTCGCTTCCCGGGGCTTGGGATTGAGCCTGGCCTCGGGCGCGGCCGGCTATTTGGCCGAGGTTCCCAGCTTCGTCTTGGCCGCGCGGTCGCTGCGTCGCGTCGCCGGCATCGGCCCGGCCGCTGAACCAAGCTTCGCCACCGAGCTGATCCCTTCGGCGCTCACCTTGGGCACCTTGAAGCTGGTGGGCTTTGCCGGCCGGGCCCTGGCGCCAGCGATGCCCACCGAGCTGCCGACCTTCGCCGGATTGCTCGTGGCTCATCGCTTGGAAAGCCGGCTCGGTCTCCGCCCCGAGCTGAGCGGAGCGAATCTCGTTCTCGACACTCTGGCCGCCACGATCAGCCTCGGAGCCGGCGCCCGTTTGGGCCGCGGCCTGCTCGGCCGCGATTTCGCGCGCTTTCAAGCCGAGCTCGAGCTGCGGTCGAAGCCCCGGCCGCCCGCTCTCGGCAGCGAAACTTCAACTTGGAATCCGGCCTTCGCTCCGGCCCTGGCTTCCGCGGCGGGCGAAGGGCCTGGACCCGGTCATCATTGGGCCATCAGCCAATTCAAGGACCCGGCGGCCAAGCCGAGATTCTGGGGCAAGGCCCTGCAGGGCGCCACCGACGTCCAAGGCGAGCTCCTTCCCTTGCTCGATCAGGCCGCCAGCAACTTGGCGGCGCTCAAGCTGGCCATTCCCAAAATGTCGCCGGACCAATTGCCGCCGCTGGCAACCTTGCTCCGGGCCATGCGAGAGCAAACGGAACATTCGCCGAAAGTCGAAGAGCTGATCGGCCTCTATCATGATCGGGTGCTGAACTTTCTCGCGCGCTCCAAGCGCCCCAAACAGCTGCCGGCGCTGCTCAAGTCCCTCGCTGTCTTGGGCGATCTCACCGCGCTTTATTCATGGTTACCCCACCCGAGCAGCGCGGTCCGGGAGCTGGCCCGGCGGCTCTTGCACGAAAATCCGGAGCTGCCGCGGGACGAGGCGAAGGCCCTGAGTCATCTGGCGCTGGCCATCGCCGAGGAAAAGATTCCGGTCACCGATTCCAACTTGGCCCTGATGCGAAAGCTCGAAGACCTCCATTTCGGCTCGGCCGAATTCGACGGCATCTTTCACCAAATCGCCGCCGACCTGCCGCCGAAAGCTTTCGAGGGCTTTGTGAAACAGCTGGCCCCGCTCTATCGTCACGAAGCCGAAGCTTTTCTCGAAGCGATCCAGGAATTAGGTCAGCCAAAGAAGGTCGATCCCCAATTTTTAAATTATTGGGACAAGGAAAGCGGCTTCGATGCCGAGTTCTACCATTCCAAGACGGCCCAGGCCCGCCGCCTCCGCTGGCGTCGGCTCGAAGCCGAGGACCTCAATGTCGAGAACCAGGCCTTCCTCTACCGCAGCTTGCTCCAGACCCGGGAATTTTCGCCCGCGAGCTTGCAGCAAAGGGCCCAAGAGCTCGGCAAAAGCTACTCCGAGTTCATCGAGGAGCACCTGCCCTTCGGTTTCGACGGCTTCGGCCTCCTGCCGGCCGACCGAAAGATCGAGCTCGGCTCCGACTTGGCCTACATCCCGACCTCCAGGATCTTTTTCCGGCCTTATCACTTCGCGGTGGAGCGCTCGCGGGCAAGAAAATTTCAGCAACGAATCGAGCGCGGAGCCCCCATGCCGAGCATCGACGTTTGGGAACAGCCCAACGGGAATTTTCTGATCGAGGAAGGCCACCACCGCTCCACCGCCGCTTTCTTCGCCGGCGCCGGTTTCGTCAAGGCCCGGCTGATCGGCGAAGGCGATTATTCCCGGCCTCGCAACATCGGCCCCTTTCAGGAGGGGCGGCCGGTGCCGCTGCGCTGGATCGTGGTCGATGACAAGCTTTATCACCAGCATAATGCCGCCTATCGGGAGGCTTTTATGCCCAAACTGATTCTGGGACCGGAAAAATGAATCCGAGGGCTCGGGAGCTTTCGAGATTCGCATGGTCGAGTTCAAAAATGTCGCGAACAGCCTGCTGCAAGGGCCGCGCGATGAAACCACCGCACCTTCCCCTACTCTTTTAGCCGAGCTGGAGTCGCTGGGCCGCGAGCAGGACGCCGAAATATTTTATGGCGATCTGCTGCGGCTGGGACGGCGGTTCCAGAACCGCGATCAGCTCGATTGGGCGCTCAAGCTCTATGCCGCCGTCGCCGCCCAAACCGAATTTCCGGAACTGTCGGAAAAGGCCGGTGAAGCGATCGCGGCCCTTGAAGGCCGCGGTGCCATCGGGGCCCGGGCCGAAATCTTGATCTCGCGCTTCGTCAAGGACGCCAGCGATCCGGCGATGATCCTGCCGATGCTGGCCGGCACCACCGTCGCCGGGCTGGTCCGAGCGGCCGGCTTGGGGGCCTTGGCCGCCGGCCCGGCCGCTTGGTACAGCCGCGGTTTGGGAGCGCGACTTAGCGCCGGCTCGCTGGCTTTCGCCGCCGAAGTGCCGACCTTCGTCGCCACCGGCCGGGTCCTCCGCGGCCTCGAGGTGCAAAACCCTTGGAGCCGGGACCTGCAAAGCGCCGCCCTGAGCTTGGGCGCGATCAAGCTCTTCGGCCTGGCCGGAAAACAAGGCCTGGCCCAGCTTCACGGCGTCAACGAATGGGGCGCACTCACTCGAGGCGCCGCCTTCGCCCGCTACAGCCATCCCCTCGTCCATCAATCGGCGCTCTTCGGCGGCCTCTTGACCGCCCATTGGGCCGAAACGCGGTTGGGCCTGCGACCCCAAGTCGACGACGCCACCGCGGTGACCGATACCTTGGCCTCGATGATCAGCTTGGGCGCCGGCATGCGCCTCGGCACCGGGTTGCTGGGCCGAGGCTATGCCCGGCAGATGCGGGAGCTGGAATGGCGAAGCCGAACGCTGCCACGGGCCTTGGATCTCTCCTTGCTCCAAACTCTAAAAGTCCCTGCCAAAGCCTTGGGCGGCGCAGCCGGCCTGGGCATCCTGCTCCGAAGCCCCGCGGCTTGGGCCGGAACCGAAGGCCTCCGAATGTCGATGGCCGGTCTCGATCCCTTCATGCTGCTCGAGATCCTTCTATTGGCCGGAGGCCCCCTCGCTTGGGGTCTCATCGAATTTATGGATGCCCGGAAGCTCAAAAACGGGCCCGATTACGGACCTGAGCTGAAGCGGGAAGCTCAAGTCCTCAAGAACCTGACAGCCAAAGCCCCTACCCTTCCACCGGCGGCGCTGAAAAACGGCGCCGAATACGCGAGCCATTGCTTGGCAAAAGGAAGGTTCTGGGGGAAAGAAATCGATAAAATCCAAACCTCTTTGGCGGCCATCGAATTTTTGGAAGCCGCGATTCCCCGGATCGAGCCGCCATCGGCCCGAGTTCGCTTTTTGAAAGATTTGGTTCACGTAGTCCAAAGCGGCAAAAAGGGGGCGGAGCCTCGAGCCCTTCAAGCCTTCCGCCAGGTCCTGCCTTCGATTCCGCCGGCCGACCGTCGCGGTCTGATCCAACAAATCGCGCCCTACTTGAATTCGGCGTTTTCCGAAAACACCTTGAGCGGATATTTCATGATCGTCGAAGCGGCCGCGCCTTTGGACAGCGCCCGGCGAATCGCCGAAGCCCGGAGCCTGCTCTTCAACCTGAGCAGGAACAAGCGGGTGATCGATCAAATCGCTTTGCAACTCCGGACCAAGCAAAGGCAGCTCCAGGAATTTGCCGCCGGTGCCGGGAAACCCGCCGAACCCCGCTTCGACTTGAGAACCGCCATTGCCCATGCCAGCTTGCTTCGGATTCTGCTGGGAGAAGCCCCGCTTCCCGCTCCCCCCCAAAATGCCAAGCCCGAGGCTCTGGCCAAATATTTCCAGCAGCCGGCGCTGCGCGAATATCTGGAGGCGGGGCCCGACTACTTCGACCAATTCAGCGAAGCCCGGTTGCGGCAAAGGGTGATCCAGCGCCTGGTGCCCCAGAGTTACCGTAGCCCCAATCTGTCCGAAGATTAGGGAATCTGATCGATGAAGAGGTTATTGAGCGGGTTGACCGCGGTGAGGGTGCCGACGCCGGGCGACGCGTAATAGACCTTGGTCGCCTGGCCCGAAGCGTTGACGTAGGTATCCAAACCCTCGGCGCTGATCGCGCCGACCAAAGTGATGGCCGGCGTCAGGGTGGTCAAATCCGGCGACAGGTCCAGCTCGACCAAATCGCCGGTCGACATCGTGAAGAAGCCGGCGACCCGGCCGTCGGTGAGCGGCGCGGCCTTGGCGTAGTTCAAGGTACCGGGCACGAAGTTGGGGTCGGGAATCGGCACGTCGGGCGCATTGGGCGCCAGCTCGAAAAGCTGGACCGAAGCCGGCAAGTTGGCCAAATTGAGCCGGAAGACCCGGGCCAGGTTGAGCTGGCTGCCGTTGACGAAGAGCGCGCTCCCGCTGCCATTGCTCGCAACCGCGGCGTCGCGGGTGGTCATCCCCACTTCCAATGTTTGAACCGGCGCCGCCAAATCGTCGGCGTCGATGAATGAAACCGTCGTCAGCCCGGCGTTGGAAACGACCAAGAGGCCGCTGACCGGATCGAAGTTCATCCGTCCGGGAATTCCGCCGACCGCGATCGGCGAGCCGACGGCTTCGGCGCCGCTTTCGATCTGATAAGCGTGAACCATGCCGCTGGCCGAGTTCGAGACGAAGAGCAAACCCTGGTCGGGCGCCACCGTCACGCCGGGCAGAAAATCCTCTTCGGTGCCGGCGACCGCGATCGGGGAGAATGTCGCCCGCCGAATCAAGTTGACGTCGTCGAAGTCGAGGACCGTGACCTGATTCATCGGCGCCACGCCGCCGCCGACCACGAATAGCCGGGAAACCCCGCCGGGCAACGCCGCAACCGCGGCGTTGGAGGGGAAGAGCGGCAAGAGCTGCTCGTCCTCGCCGTCGAGCAAGGGCTGGTCGTCGCCCCCGAAGCCGATGGCCTGATCGATGAGCGGGTCGACGAGGTTCAGCCCGTTGAACTCATTGTCGACGACGAAGACCCGGTTCAACTCCGAATCGACCGCGACGATGGCCGGGAAAAGCAAAAGATCGTTCTCGTCGTTGCCCGAGCAGCCAAGGCCCAGCAGGCTGAGCGCCGCGAGGAATCCGGCGATTCCGAACCGCTTAAATCGTGTTGCCGAAGCCCGGAGTTTGGGTAACGCTGTCGAAGTCGATGTCATCATCTTCACTTTCGTCCTCTTCAAATTCAGGAATGTCGGGGAAAGAGGAAAGGACCGCCAAAGCGTCGGCGTCCACCACCGTAATGTTGTTGCTGAAGAAATTGCCCACGTAGAGGTAGTTCTTGCCGTCGACATTGGCCAGCGCCAAGGGGAAAGGCCCGTCGCCCGGATCGAAGTTCGGCGGCAGATTGTTGTCGACCGCCACCCGGGTGATCTCGACGAAAAGGTCGGTGTCGATGACCGAAACGGTGTCATCGTCGGTGTTGGCGACGTAGGCCCGCCGGTTGACCTCATCGACGATGACTTCGCCGGGGTCGCTGCCGACCGGGATCGAGGCCACCTGAAGCGAGCCGGTGGTGATCTCTTGGGGCGCGCCGTTGACCGGCGCCAAGCCGACGTCGCTCATCACCCGCAGCTCCGGCGGCACGCCGTCGACGATGTAGAGGAAGCGGGAGTCGCGGGTCGCGCCGCGGGTCGAGATCGTGCCGTTGACGATGTAGTCGACGGCCTCGGTGCCCAAATTGGTCCGGCCCGGCGCGGTCGGAGCGGGGAACTGGCTGACGTTGAGGATCAACATGCTGTCGGTCCGGTTGGTCACGAAGAGATTGTTGCCGGACGGCGAGAGCGAAAGCTCGCGGGTGTCGTCGGCCTCGATCAGCCTTCCGTCGGCGGTGGTGACCGCCAGGTCGACCGCGGTGAAATTGGTCAGGTTGTTGACGTCGTAGCGCAGAGCCTCGCCGTCGGCGCAGACGTAGAGCGAATCGACGCCGTCGAAGAAGCCGCCGAAGGGATCCTCGCCGGACTCGAAAATTTCGACGTTGAGGAAGGCCGGCGAGGCCTCGTTGATGTTGATCCGGAGCACATGATCGACGGTGGTGGACTCGTCGGGGCTTTGGCGGTTGGGCAGGTAGACGAAGCCCCGGGCCTCGTCGAGCAGCATATTGCCCGAGAAATTGGGGATCGAAATCACCGCCACCGCGGTCGGCGCGACCGGGTTGCTGATGTCGAGGACGTAAAAAGACGAGTCGAACCAGAGAACCTCGTTGTTGGAGTTGGCGACGTAGAGCCGCTTCGAGCCGCTGGAGCCGACCATCGCGATCGGGTTGGCCAGCAAGATCGGGTCGAGGGTCAAGGGGATGTTCTTGAAGATGGAGGTGTCGTCGGCGCAGGAGGCCGTCCCCAATAGGAGCAAGCCGAGGATTCCGAGTTTCTTCTTGAGGCCCGACATCAATTATCCCCTTCCTTGAGAGCGGCATGGGCCGCGGCCAGCCGGGCCACCGGAACCCGGTAGGGCGAGCAGCTGACGTAGTCGAGATGGATCTTATGGCAGAAGGCCACCGAGCGGGGATCGCCGCCGTGCTCGCCGCAAATGCCGACTTTGAGCTTGGGCTTGGTCCGCCGGCCCAAATCGACCGCGTACTTGATCAAGGTCCCGACCCCCTCGATGTCGAGGCTAACGAAGGGGTCTTCGGGCAAGATCTTTTTTTCCAGGTAGGCCGGCAGGAATTTCCCGGCGTCGTCGCGCGACAGGCCGAAGGTGGTTTGGGTCAGGTCGTTGGTGCCAAAAGAGAAGAAATCGGCTTCGCGGGCGACTTGGTCGGCGGTGAGCGCGGCCCGCGGCAATTCGATCATGGTGCCGATCAAATATTCGAGCTGGAGGCCCTTTTCCTTCAGGACTTTCTTGCAGACCTCTTCGGTCGATTGACGGAGGTAAGCCAGCTCGTTCACGTGGCCGACCAGCGGGATCATGATCTCGGGGATGATCTTGAAGCCCTCGTCCTTGGCCAGCTCGCAGGCAGCCTCCATGATCGCCCGCACTTGCATCTCGTAGATCTCGGGAAAGGAGATGCCGAGCCGGCAGCCGCGGTGCCCGAGCATCGGGTTGAACTCGTGGAGGGTCTCGAGCTTCTTCTTGATCCGCTCGAAGGGCAGGTCGATCTTCTCCGAGACTTGCTGGATCTCGTCGTCGGTGTGGGGGAGGAACTCGTGGAGCGGCGGGTCGAGCAGCCGGATCGTCACCGGCAAATCCTTCATCTCCCGGAAGATGCCCTTGAAGTCGCCCTTTTGCATCGGAAGGATCTTGGCCAGGGCCTTTTCGCGGCCGCGGCGGTCGTCGGCCAAGATCATCTCGCGGACCGCGTCGATCCGGTCGCCCTCGAAGAACATGTGCTCGGTCCGGCAGAGGCCGATGCCTTCGGCGCCGAAGCGGCGGGCGACGTTGGCGTCGTGGGGCGTGTCGGCGTTGGTCCTAACCTTCAGTTTGCGGAACTCGTCGACCCAGCTCATGAAGATGCCGAAGTCGCCGGAAAGCTCGGGTTCGATGGTCGGGACCTTGCCCAAAATCACCTCGCCGGTCGAGCCGTTCAGGGTGAGGAAGTCGCCCTGTTTGATCACATGCTCGCCGACCGACATCTGGCGCTTCGAATAGCTGATCGCCAGCTCGCCGCAACCGGTGACGCAAGGCTTGCCCATGCCCCGAGCCACCACCGCGGCGTGCGAAGTCATCCCGCCGCGGGCGGTCAGGATGCCCTCGGCGACATGCATGCCGTGGATGTCTTCGGGCGAGGTTTCCAATCGAACCAAGATGACCTTCTCGCCTTTTTCGTGGGCGTGCTGGGCATCCTCGGCCGAGAAGACGACCTTGCCGGCAGCCGCGCCGGGCGAGGCCGGCAGGCCCTTGGCGATGACCTGCTTCTTGGCCTTGGGATCGAGCATCGGGTGGAGGAGCTGGTCGAGCTGGGCCGGGTTGACCCGGAGAATGGCTTCCTTCCGCTCGATCAATTTCTCGTTCAGCATGTCGACCGCGATCTTCACCGCCGCCTGGGCGGTGCGCTTGCCGTTGCGGGTCTGGAGCATCCAAACCTTGCGCTTCTCGATGGTGAACTCGATGTCCTGCATGTCGCGGTAGTGCTTCTCGAGCTTCTGGTAGATGTTGACCAGCTCCTGGTAGCACTCGGGCATCACCTCTTCGAGCGAGGGCAAATCCGACTTGTCATGCTTCTTGCCGGCGAGGTTGATCGGCTGAGGGGTCCGGATGCCGGCGACCACGTCCTCGCCCTGGGCGTTGACCAAAAATTCGCCGAAGAAGCGCTTCTCGCCGGTCGAGGGATCGCGGGTGAAGGCGACGCCGGTGGCGCAGTCGCTGCCCATGTTGCCGAAGACCATGGCCTGAACGTTGACCGCGGTGCCCCAAGCTTCCGGGATGTCGTTGATCCGGCGGTATTCGATGGCCCGCTTGTTCATCCAGGAGCCGAAGACCGCGCCGACCGCGCCCCAGAGCTGCTCCTTGGGATCCTCCGGGAAGTCCTTGCCGGTGATTTGGCGGACATGCTTCTTGAAGACGGCGACCAATTCCTTCCAATCCTGGGCGCTGAGCTCGGTGTCGAGCCGGATCTTTTTCTGCTCCTTGCGCTCCTCGATCTGATGCTCGAAGAACTCGCGATCCACGTCCAAGACCACGTCGGAGTACATCTGAATGAAGCGGCGGTAGGAATCGTAGGCGAAGCGCTCGTCGCCGGAGCGGGCGACCACGCCCTGGACGGTTTGGTCGTTGAGCCCCAGGTTCAAGATGGTGTCCATCATTCCGGGCATGCTGGCCCGGGCGCCGGAGCGAACCGAAAGGAGCAGCGGCTTCTCAGGATCGCCGAAGCGGCAATCCATGATCGCCTCGACCTTGGCCAGGTTTTGCGCGACCTCTTCCTTCAAGCCCTCGGGATATTGGCGGTTGTTCTGATAGTAAGCGGTGCAGACCTCGGTAGTGATCGTGAAGCCCGGCGGCACCGGCAGGCCCAGCAGGTTCATCTCGGCCAGGTTGGCGCCCTTTCCGCCGAGCAGGTTCTTCATGTCGCTCTTGCCGTCGGCTTTGCCGTTTCCGAAAAAATAGACCCAGGGACGTGGCATAAGATTTCCTTCGCCGTGCCTTGGGCACCCGCAAGGGGTGCCCCTACAGTTGCAAACGATCCTTCAAATAACCCTCGAGCTGGTCGATCGAAACGCGTTCTTGCTTGGTGCTGTCGCGATCCCGGACCGTGACTTGCTTGTCCTCCTCGGACTGGAAGTCGTAGGTCACCGCGAAAGGAGTGCCGATTTCGTCATGGCGCCGGTAGCGCTTCCCGATGCTGCCGACGTCGTCATAGTCGGTGGCATAGCGCTTGCGCAGCTCTTTCTCAAGCCTCATTGCCGGCTCGGCGAGCTTGCGGCTCAGGGGGAAAACCGCGACCTTGAAGGGGGCCACCCGGGGCGAAAAGCGCAGGACCGTCCGCTCCTCGCCCTCGACCGTGTCCTCGGCGTAGGCGTCGGCGAAAACCGTCAGCAGGGTCCGGTCGACGCCGAGCGAAGTCTCGACCACCGCCGGGACGAACTTCTCCTTGGTGACCTCGTCGAAGTAGCTCAGGTCCTTGCCGCTTTCCTTGATGTGCTGGCTCAAATCGTAGTTGCCGCGGTTGGCGATGCCCTCGAGCTCGGAGACCCCGAAGGGAAACTCGTACTCGATGTCGACGCAGCCCTTGGCGTAGTGGGCCAGCTCGTCCGGGCGATGGGGTCGCTTGCGCAGCTTGTCGGGCTTCACTCCCAAATCGAGGAACCACTGGAAGCGATAGTCGATCCAGTACTCGTACCACTTCTGGGCCTCGGCCTCGTCGTCGGGCTTGATGAAGAATTCCATCTCCATCTGCTCGAATTCGCGGGACCGGAAGATGAAATTGCGCGGCGTAATCTCATTGCGGAAGCTCTTGCCGATCTGGGCGATGCCGAAGGGAATCTTCTGGCGCGAGACGATCTGGACGTTCTTGAACTGGGTGAAGATCGACTGGCAGGTTTCGGGCCGGAGGTAAGCCTTGGCGTTCTCGTCACGGATCGCGCCGACGAAAGTTTCGAACATTAGGTTGAATTGGCGGACCTCGGTCAGCTCGCCGGGGCCCTTGTGGTCGACCGCGCATTGCTGGACGGTCAAGGAAGGCTTCTGGCCGCAGGGCAAGGATTCGATGTGGTCGGCTCGAAATCGGCCTTTGCAGGTCTTGCAGTCGACCATCGGGTCGGAAAAGCTGGCCACGTGGCCGCTGGCCACCCAAGTCTGGGGGTGGGCGATGATCGAGGTATCGACCCCGACCACGTCGTCGCGCAGCCGGACCATCCGTTCCCACCAGAAGTTCTTGATGTTATTCCGTAATTCGACCCCGACCGGGCCGTAATCCCAAAAGCCGTTGATGCCGCCGTAGATTTCGCTGGATTGAAAGATGAAGCCCCGTCGCTTGGCGAGAGAAACTAGTTTTTCCATGTGGATTTTTTACCTTAAACGCCCGGCTCGACTAACCTTGGCGCTTGGGGGTGTCAAGACAAAAGCTTTAAGTTTTGCGCACCCTTAGCGTTGAGTTTTCGATTGCAATTTCCCCCGTCTGACTTATTAAAACCGGCAAGGATCGGCTTTGCCGATCCGCGCAGCAAAATTGCAAATTTTGCGAAGTGAGAACATCCATGCGAAAAATCTCCGCGGCCTCGATTTTGGCACTCACCCTGGCGCTCACCCCCGCCTGCGGGAAAATGGCCAAGAAGAAAGACATTCCGGGACCCAACGACAAGGTTTACAGCGTCGGCGTCGCCGCGGTCGTCTCCCGCGACATCCCCGATGCCATCGACTTGAAGGGAAGCTTCAGCCCTTCGGAGCGGCTCCAGGTCAAAAGCGATTTCACCGGAAAGGTCCAAGCCCTCTCGGTGATCGAGGGCCAGCAGGTCGCCGCCGGCGAAACCCTGCTCAAGATCGACGATGAAAAATTACCCTATGTCTTGGAGCGGCAGCGGGCCGAGCTGCGCGAGGCCGAGGCCCAGCTCGAGCTCGACAGCAATCGCGGGACCTCCGACGGAACCGTCGACGCCATCGAAACCGCCATCGAAGACTTGGCCGCCGCCCAACAAGAAGCCATCGAAGACGCGAACCCCCCGATCGAGGAAGACAACGCCGCCCAAGACGTCGTGACCGACGAAGCCAGCCCGGCGGCCGAGCCCACCGAGAGCACGCCTTTCCCGCGGCGCTTCCCTTTCCGCCGTTTTCCGCGGCGGCCTTTCGGCAGCCAACGCGCGACTCCCACCGCACCGGCCCCGGCGGTTCCGGCCGAAGCCAGCGAGGACCGGGTCGCCTTGGATCAGGCCCGGGTCGACCGGATCAAAGCCGAGCTGGCCATCTCCGAGCGCCAATTGGCCGGCAGCACGATTCAGGCGGCGGTCGACGGCTTCGTCGCCAAGATTCCGATCGCCGAGGGCTCGATGGTCAAGCCCGAGGAGGTCTTGGTCGAGATCGTCAAGATCGACCCGATCGAGCTCACGCTCCAGCTGCCCAAGGAAGACATCGCCCGGCTCGACAAGAACATGGAAGCCCGGGTGACCGTTCCCGATTTGGGCGGCGAAACCTTCGGCGGCGAGATCAGCTTCATCGGCGCCGAGCTCGATCCGGTGAAGAAGACCTTGGAGCTGCGGATCCGCGTCGCCAACCAAGCTCTACGCATCAAGGGCGGAATGGAAGGCATCGCCAACCTCGCCATCGCCAACAAGTCGCATCAAGGCCTGCTGGTTCCGGCCAATGCGGTGCAAAGCGACGGCACTAGAAAGTACGTCTACGTCGTGAGGGGCCAGGTCGCCGAGAAGCGCGAAGTCGAAACCGGCGTCTCGATGGAAGGGCTGATCGAAATTAAGAGCGGCCTTCGCAACGGCGACCGGGTCGTAGTCAACGGCCTGGGCTCGCTCAAGGAAGACGAAGAATTTGTGAAGATTTCGGGCTAGTTTTCGTTTGAGGGGCAGGCCTTCCCATTTGATTACAAAACGTGAACTTTAAGTATTAATTTCCGTTCGATTCTTTTCATAATTACCATTTATATCAATAACTTATCTGTAAATCGGCATTGGCATCTCCCCTGCAGTATTGCTTGTGAGAGATCATGTCGGAAAAATCCAAAAACTTAAGCAAATTCGATTGGGCTAAGGAGCTCGGGGACTTCCACGCCGCCGGCTATGACCCGAGCTTGCTGAAGCACTCGCCGGATGAGGCGGGCTTGAGCGTCCGGCACCGCTCGGTGCGCGAGGAGCTCAAGCGGCTCTTGGGGCCTTTGGTGCCGGCCCCGCTGCGGGACGCCGAAGGGGCTTTGGATGTCTCGCGAATCAAGGTGGGAAGCCGCGAGGAGCTCTTTTCCTTTTTGCAGACCCAAGCCGAGCTGAACGACCATTCCAGCTTCAGCGATCCCTACCAGCGGCTCTTGGAAGACGGGGAATTCTCCGAGCTGCTGGCTTTGATCTATCAGGAAATCGATCCCGACTACTCCGTCTTCGTTTCGGCTGCCGAAGCTTCGGAGCTTTTGGGAAAATTCCAAGCCCGCTTGATCGAGGTCGACGCCGATCATTTTGCTCAAAGCCATTTGAATTCGAGCTCGGGCCGAAAGCGGATTCAGACTATCTTTGACGATAAATCCCATTATTCCCTGGAGCAGCGAGCTGACCTCGCCAAGGCGGTGGCCCGGGTTTCGCCCGACTGGGAGCACTTCATCACCCAGAAGATCTCGCTGTGGAACTATTGGAACTTGGGCGTTAACGAAGAAGACGTCGATCACGCCTCCCGGGTGGCGGCTTCGGCTTTGAATGCGAAGGACGAGAAAGAAAAAGACTTTGCCTCGCGCCGTGAGCTCTATTTGAAACATCCGGAGCAAGTGACCGGCGTGATTCACTTGGAGAGCTCCACCGGCCTTAAAATCAAACCTCATGAAATCAAGGAAATGGAAGAGCTTCGGCTTCAAGGCTCGAAGAGCTTGGATCCGATCCTTCAAGTCAAAGGCAAGCTGGCCGGGCTTTGGCTCTTGGCCGCCGACGCCGATTATTTCAACGAGCCCTTGGGCGAGAAGCCCTATGGCCTCAATGCCTGGATGATCGAGAAGGCCGAGCGGCTCCTGGCCAAGGCCGACAAGATCGAGAGCGAAGAAGAGCTGCAAAAGTTCAACGAAGAGCTCCAGGATTTCCTAAAAGACGGCATCGCCGAGCCCAAGGAAAGCCAGAGCTATACCTGGGTGAAGCATCAATTCTCCGGCCAGGGCTTTAAAGAGCGCTTCGAGAGCCGAAGCCCGGAGCTAAAAGCCCCCTATGAGGCATTGCTCACCTTATCCGACCGTTGGAAATACGCCCAGGAGTCGGGCGAGGCGATCTTTACCAAGAAAACCGAGCTCAAGATCAAAGACCCGAAGCTCAAAGAGGCGGTGGTCTCGCTGATCCAGGGTCTGGAGCAGACCAAGCAGGAGCTCTGGTACGGCTACAAGCAGCACAAGGCCCTTTCCCGAGGGATCTCCAATCTCGCCAATCTGGCCAAAGCCGGCGACATCCAGGATATCGAAGGAGCCAACCGAGAAATAGACAGCCTGATCAAGAAGCTAAAAAATGCCGAGACGGCCGAAGAAGTTCAAACTCAAGTCGACAGGCTCCAAGAGCTCTTAAAAGAGGGAAATGCCCTTCATCAAGGACTTGAGGCCGCCGAGATGAGCGGCGGCGAGCAGCTTTTAGGCTTCATTCAAACCCTCGGAACGATCTTGATCGCGGCCACAGCGACCCGAGGCTTGAGTCTTGCCGCCCAGGGCAGCGCCGCGGTGGCCCGAGGGCCGGCGGCGCTCTCCGCCATCCGCAACTTCATCACCGGAATGACGGCCTTGAGGCCGGTCCAGGGCTTTCTCTGGGGCGCGACGATGGCCACGATGGAGAACGCCCTCGCCGTCTCGACCGGCGAAGTTCGGGTCGAGAAAGACACCATCGAAAAGTGGCTCAAGGATGCTCTCTCGACCGGGGCCTCGATGGCCTTGGTGACGCCGCTGGCCCAGGCCGGCGGCCAGAGCGTTGAGAAGTATCTTCTTAAGGACCTAGCCGCCCGTTACCTGAGCCACGGCTCCAAGGGAGCGCTGAACCTTCTCTCCGACACCGGCCTCGAAGCGGTCGAGGAAGTCCTCGACCAATACGTCCGCCAAGCCTTGGACGGCAACTTCCAAGCCTTGAGCCTCGGCGAGATCCAAGAGATCGCCAAGATCTGCCTCGCCGGCGGTGGATTGCAAATCGGCGCAGTGGCCATGCAAAACAAGCGCACTGGCGCAGCCATCGCTCCGGCGGAATCCTCATTCGCGCTCCCGACGACGCTAAAAACCCGGCGGCAATGGATGAAAAATCCTCTCTTCGCTCCCATGTGGGCCGCGTTAAGCGCCGGAGGGCTTGGCGGTTGGGACCCTTCCCCGACGGATTCTGAGGTCAAAACCACGCTAAGGGATTTGGAGCAAGATCTCGTCGCTCTCCGAGATAAAGAAGCGGAGGGCGACGAGATCACGGCCCACTATTCCGTCATCGGCGACTTTCTCCAATCAGCCGGAGACCCTCGCGGCGAGTGGATCGCGCTCGAAATCAAGCGGCAAGAATTGCTGGATCAAGGCTACGGCTCCGAACCAGCCGCCTGGATTGAGAATCAAATCCATCGAATTCGGTCGAAAATAGCAGCTACGATCGAGGAAGACTTCCATTTGTCAATCAGGATCGACTTCCATCTCGAGAAAGGTTTCAGTCTCGTTTTGGAAGGCGATAAAAGCCCGGGCGCCACTCAAGAAAACTGGGACCGTTTTTTCCAAAGCCCTCATGCGAGCCTGCTGGAAGGCATTGAATTGGAGTATTTTTCGAAAGACAAAGTATGGCCTCTCGCCGGGGAGCGCTTAAGGCATCTCGCCGGTCTGCGCAGGCTGCGAATCCATGGCTCTCAACTGGACCAAAATCTTGCCTCCATAGCGCGGTCTTCGGCGTTGAGCCGGCTCGAATCCTTGGCGCTTACTTGCAGTGGAATCGACGAGGCCGACGCGCGCGCCGTTGCGGAGTCCAAGACATTCACCAACCTGCAATCCTTGGATCTTTCGCACAACGGTTCCTTCCGAAATGGGGGTGCGCGCGCCATTGCGAAATCCAACACCCTGGTTAATCTGCGGTCCTTGAACGTCAGTTACAATTTCATCGGCGAGGTCGGTGCCCAAGCCATTGCGGAGTCCAAGACCCTCGGCAATCTGCAAACCTTGCACCTTGGGAACAACGACATCGGCGACGCGGGCGCGCTGGCCATCGCCGAATCCGGCGCTCTGGCCAACCTGAGGTCCTTGAATCTCGAGTTCAATCAATTCGGCGAGGAAGGCGTGCTAGCCATTGCGCGGTCCAAGACGCTCACCAATCTGCAAGCCTTGGATCTTGGGATTAACTACATCGGCGAGGAAGGCGCCGAAGCCATTGCGGGGTCCGCTGCTCTTGCCAATCTTCGATCCTTGAAACTCGGGGGCGGCTCGATCGGCGCTGAGGGGGCGCGAGCCATTGCGCAGTCCAAAGTTCTGACTAACCTGCAAGCCTTGGATATTGCGGACAATGCCATCGGAAATGCGGGGGCTCAAGCCATTGCAGGATCCAGTGGGCTGACCAACCTGCAAGCCCTGAATCTTGGGGACAATGACATCGGCGCCGCGGGCGCGCGCGCCATTGCGGAATCCAATCACTTGATCAACCTGCGATACCTCGATTTAACCTTCAATCCGATTGACGAAGCGGCAACCCAAGTCATTCGAGAATCCAAAAACCTGCCCAACCTCATCGAATTGAATGGTGAAGAGGCTTTGAGCGAAGAGGAGCGGGAAAGCTTTACCGAAAAAATGCGGACGCACCAAAAACTTTAAACATACGGGTGTATCAATATATTCAAATAAAACATGTCATTATGACATTATCTCGTAAATCCCAATCTAACTAGCAATATTACTTGTAAATTTACAATTTAATAAGCATTATTACAATAATGCTCGTAACTAGAAGTAATCAGAAGATAATTTTTAAATCCTTCGAATCCTCCTACATCAGCGCCCTGCTTGGTCCCCGCCGGGTCGGCAAATCGACCCTGACTCAAGCCTTCGTCTCGCTATTTCCCGAAAAAAATTGGGTGATGCTGAACATGGACGTTCGAGCCGAGCGACTCCGGATCGAGGCCGAGCAATTGGAAGCTCTGCTCATCGAGCGAGGGCGAAAGCAAATCTCTCCGGAGTCGCCTTTATGGATCGCGATCGACGAAGCCCAAAAATGCCCGGCGCTCTTCGAGCAGATCAAGGTACTTTACGACCGCTTCAAGGGAACGCCGGCGCTCAAGTTCATCCTCACCGGCTCCGGCTTCTTGAGCCTTCACCAATTGGCCGCCGAAACCCTGGCCGGCCGGATCGAGCTGCATCACTTAAGAGAATTCAACCTGCGGGAAGCGCTGGCATTGAAAGAGCAAAAGAACGAGGAAGGCCGGCCTTCGCTTTTAGACGCTCTCTTTCGATCTTCGGATATCCCAGCCCTGGAGGAAATCCATTCCCAAACGCTCCCCGACCGTATTCCTTTGCAAGAACGGTTGCGGGAACAACTCATCTGGGGCGGTTTGCCCGAAGTTTTGCAAACCGAAGATACCGAAGGCCGGATCGCCTACCTCGGCAACTACCTCCAGACCTATCTTGAAAAAGACGTCCGGGACATTCCGACCGTGTCCGACCTTGGGCTCTACCAGCGAATGATGGAAATCATCGCCCAGCAAACGGGATCGGTGCGCGAAGACAAGCGGATCGTGGACGCCCTCGGCTGTTCCCGCGACACCTTAAAAAAATATCGGGGCTACCTCGAAGCAACGCTGGTTTACCGCGAGCTCTTCCCCTTCATCGGAAGCTCGCTGAAACGGTTGGTCAAGTCGCCGAAGGGCTACATAACGAACAATGGGCTGCTCAGCTACTTAACCGGCATCTACGACCTCAATGCTCTGGAGAAAACCGGCGCCGTCGGGCATCGCTTCGAGAATTGGGCCTTGCGGGAAATTCAGATTTCTCTCGATCGAGACCCTCGGCAAAGCGAGATCTATTATTGGCGAACCAGCGGCAATGTCGAAGTCGACCTCGTCGTCCAGAAGCAGCCTCGAGTCTTTCCCTTCGAAGTCACCTACTCTTCGCAAAAAGACCCAAGAAAAGTGAAACACCTTCAGCAATTCCTCCGGGCGGAAAAATCAGCCGAGCGGGGATTTTATATTTATAACGGAGAGTGGAAATGGGACGCCGAGTCTCGCGTCTTATTTCTGCCGAGTTGGGCTTTGGGGTAAAAAAGAGGCGGGGCTAAAGCCCCTTGCTACGGCCCTGCTACGACGACATCTTGGGGTCGAGGTCCGCGATCGGGATGCGGACGGTGTCTTCCATGTCGTCCTGGGCTTTCTCGTGAAGCAGCGATTCCGAGACCAGAACCACTTTCCCAACGACATTTCCATTGTGCGGATTGAAAGCTAGATCCAAGCCCCGGGTTTCGTGACTCTTACCGTTGATGTAGAGCTGATACCTTTTCGGATCCATAGGGGTCCCCCGAGCTTGTCGGTGGATGTAACATAAGGTTGCAAGATTTGACAAGACGGCCTGCGTTAAAATCGCTATCCTTTCTGATAGTTAAGAAATCTGGCTCGAAGCAAACCTTGAGGAGTCAAATTATGTACAAAAATATTTTGGTTTGTTTGGATGGCGGGACGGCGGATACCTCGATCCTCAAAGCTGCCCTCTTTTTTGGACAGAAATTAAAAGCCAAGCTTCATGCCTTAACGGTCCAAGATATCCTCACTCTGGAAGGTCCCCTGATGTACGACATCTCCGGCGCCATGGCTTTCATCCCTCAGCTCAACCTCTTGGAGGAAACCCGCAAGGTCATGGAGGAGAGGTCCAAGAACATCCTCGCCGGTTTCGCCCAGGCCTGCGACGAAGCCGGCGTCGCCCATCAAGAAACCATCGCCGAGGGCATCGTCCACAAAGTGATCTTGGAAAAATCCGAGCTCGCCGACCTCATCGTCTTGGGCCGGCACGGCCTGAATTACGGACTCGACAAGGAGCTGCTCGGCTCCACCGCCGACCGGGTGGTGAGCAAGTCCAAGCATCCGGTGCTGGTGGTGACCCACGACTTCCAAGATTTGAAAAATCCGCTCTTGGCCTACGACGGCTCGCATGAGGCCCATGAGGCCTTGGCCACCGCGACTCAGGTCTGCGCCGACTTGCATTTGCCGCTGACCGTCCTCTACGTCGGCAAGGACAAGGAAGAGGCCAAGCGAATCCTGGGCGAGGCCAAGGTTTATCTCGAAGCCTATCCGGTGATCGCCAAGTACGAGCAAACCGAGGGCGATCCTCACACCGAAGTCCCGGCCTACGCCAAGCGCCACTTCCATGACCTGATGTTCATCGGGGCCCGGGGCCATCACAGCCGCCTGGTCGAGTTCATCCTCGGCTCCACCACCGAATACGCCTTGTGGAGCGGCAATTGTCATGTTTTAGTGGACCGATGAGGCAAGGTTTCAGGGTTTCTTGTCTGGGCCTGTCATTGCTGCTCGCGCTTTTCGCCTCCCGGGTCTGGGCTCTCGACTACCGGCCGCTGGAAAAGGGCCTGGACTATGCCACCCTCCAGACCGAAGCCGGGGCCAAGATCCACGTCCTCAAAGTCGATTTGAAGCGCTTCGACGCCAAAGTCATCGACGCCCGCGACTTGAAGAGCTCGACTTTGGCGGTCAAGACTTTGGCCGAGAAGAGCAAGGCCTTGGCCGCGATCAATGCCAACTTCTTCGACGCCGAAGGCAAGCCGCTGGGCTTGGTCCTGCAGAACGGCAAGCTCAAGAACCCGCCCAAAAGAATCTCCTGGTGGGCCTCGCTCCTGCTCAAGGACGGCTCGATCCAAATCGAGAAGAACGTCGGAGCCGAGCGCTCGCTCCAATTCCAAAACGGCATCCAAGCCGGACCGCGGCTGGTGGTCAACGGCAGGACCCTCAAGCTGAAGGAAGAGTTCTCGCCCAAGTCGGCGGTCGGCATCGACCGCCAAGGCCGGCTGGTCCTGATCGCCACCGAGGGCGGCATCGAGATCAACCAATTCGCCGGCTGGCTGGCCAAAAAGGAGAAGGCCGGCGGGATCGGGCTTTGGCAGGCCCTCAACCTCGACGGCGGCTCCTCGACTCAATTCTTCGCCAAGGCCGGCGACCTCGAGCTCTGGATCTCGGGCCTGGCCAAGGTGCCGGTGGCTTTGGGTATTTTCCGGAAATAATAGAACTTTAAATCCCCCCTGGCCCCCCTTTTTCAAAGGGGGGAATTCCTGAAGCTCCCGAATAGCGGATCGCCAAGCCTCGGCAATAAGCATCCTTGTGATACCAGGTAAGCCCCTGACGGCTGAGGCCGCCGGGCTCGCAACGGACCGCGATCACCGCCTCGGCCTGGGCCTTGGCCGCCTCGCGCTGCAATTGCTTGCGGGCTTCGGCCATGTCCTTCTTGCCCGCTCCGACCGGGGTGAGAACCTCGTAGGGTCGGGTCGGAGTGGCCTCGATCAGGGGCGGAAGATCCTCGGCGCTTTCACCGCCGAAGGCCGGAGCCAGCCCCCAGAGGAACAGCACTGGAACCAGGAGAAGCTTGGAGAAGGCCATGGGGAAGCCTATACTCAGGGGCGATGACCGATCTCAAGAGCAAACACTGCGTGCCCTGCGAAGGCGGGGTCCCCAAGCTTCAAGGGCCCATCGTCCAGCTGCTGCTCAAGGAAACGCCGGACTGGGAGCTCCGGGGGGAGAAATTGCACCGGCTCTTCCGTTTCAAGGGCTTCCCCCAGGCCATCGCCTTCGTGAACGCGATGGCCGAGATCGCCGAAGCCGAAAATCACCACCCCAACTTTTGCGTGAATTACCGCGAGGTCGACGTGACGATCTGGACCCACGCCATCGACGGGCTTTCCGAAAACGATTTCATCCTGGCCGCGAAGTTTGACGCCTTGCTGCCCATGGGTTAATCCCTGGTCCTCATGAAGCGAGTCCTGAAAACCATGGCCCTCCTCATTGCGATCGCCATCCTCGCCTTCGGCATCTTCCTCTATTACGCGATCGGTCCCGGCATCTCCGAATCGAAGCTCCCGCGCAGCGGCATCCTCGCCCTCGGTGAAGCGACGGCCCCGCCGGCCAAGCCCGACCGGATCACGGTGGTCAGTTACAACATCGGTTACGGCTCGGGATTGAAGAATAACCAGGAACCGGCGACTGAAGCCGAGGTCCGAGCCAATCTCCAGCGGATGGCCTCCGATCTCCAGCAATTAAAGCCGGACCTGCTCTTCCTGCAGGAGGTCGATTTCTATTCGCGGCGCAGCTTCGACGTCGATCAAATGCGCTACTTAGCCGAAAAGCTGGGCCTGGCCCATGGGGCCTACGTTTTGACTTGGAATAAGAACTACGTCGCCTGGCCCTACTGGCCACCGGACCGCCACTTCGGCCGAGTCGTCTCGGGCCAAGCGGTGCTGAGCCGCTTTCCGATCCAGTCCCAGCAGCTGATCGAGTTCCCCAAGCCGCCGAACAACCCCTTCTGGTACAACTGGTTCTACCTCGACCGCATCGTCCAGCACCTGATCCTGGATTTGGGCGGAGAGCAGGTCTCGGTCTACAACCTCCACCTCGAAGCTTTTTCGGCCGCGACCCGGGAGGAGCAGATCGGCCAGCTTGGCCGCCTGATCAAGGCCGACCCCTTCCCGGCCAAGATCGCCGCCGGCGACTTCAATTTGGCCGACCCGATCGTCCCCGACCGCGAGGACAGCGACCGCGACCTTAAGGGATTGCTGAAGGTTTTCGCGGCCAATACCGGCCTGAGCCCCTTCAAGGCCGAGGCCCCCTTCTACAGCATGCCCAGCTCCGGGGCCTATAAGCTCATCGATCACATCTTCTACTCGCCCGGTTTTCGGCTCGAAAAGGCCGGAAATATCGCCGATTCGACGGCCAGCGACCACCTCGCGGTCTGGGCTATTCTTTCCCCCCTTTGAAAAAGGGGGGTTGGGGGGATTTAGAGCGACGGCAAGGCCAAAAAAGCACCGCCTGCAGCATGCAATAGCCGCTCAATCCCCCCTGCCCCCCTTTTTCAAAGGGGGGAAATCGTATCTTAGGGATTGCTCTCGCCGTTGCCCTTGAGTTAGGCAGGGCTCGAGGTTGGTGAGCCCCGGCCTCCCCCTATTTTCTTATGAAACGCCCGGCCTTACGCGAACAATTGAAAAGGGATGCCTTCGATCTCCTGATTGTCGGCGGCGGCGCCACCGGCGCCGGGATCGCCCTCGACGCCGCGACCCGCGGACTCAAAGTCGCGCTGGTCGAGCGCGACGATTTCGCTTCCGGCACCTCGAGCCGCAGCACCAAGCTGATCCATGGCGGCGTTCGTTACCTCGAGCAGGCGGTGAAGAAGCTCGACCGCGGCCAATGGAATCTGGTTCGCGACGCCCTCCACGAACGGGCGACCGTCCTCAAGCTGGCGCCGCATTTGGCCCATCCCCTGCCCTTGGTCACGCCGCTCTACAATTGGTTCGGGATTCCCTACTACCGGGCCGGGCTCAAGATGTACGATTGGCTGGCCGGCAAATCCAACCTCAAGCCCAGCCGCTACTTGAGCGCCAAGGAGGCCAAGCGCAATTTTCCGATGCTCAAGGGCAAGGGACTGCGCGGCGGCGTCCTTTATTACGACGGCCAATTCGACGACGCCCGGATGAACGTCACGATCGCCATGACCGCGATCGACCAAGGCGCCACCGTGCTCAATCACGTCGAAGTGGTTTCGCTATCGAAAGAGGACGGCAAGCTCGTCGGCGCCAAGGTTCGCGACCGAATCAATGGCGAGGAATTCGAAGTCAAGGCTCGCTTGATCGTCAACGCCACCGGCCCCTTCTGCGACCACATCCGGCGGATGGACGATCCCCAGGTCGAGCCGATGCTGACCGCTTCCTCGGGCATTCACATCGTCCTCGATAAGCGCTTCTCGCCGCCGGGGACCGGCCTGCTCATCCCCAAGACCGAAGACGGGCGGGTGCTTTTCCTCTTGCCCTGGCTCGGCCACACCTTGGTCGGCACCACCGACAATCCGGCCAAGATCGAGACCAATCCCAAGCCTTCGGAAGACGACATTCAATACATCCTCCGCCACCTCGAGATGTATTTCGACATCCCGGTGAGCCGCTCCGACGTGCTTTCGGCCTGGTCGGGCCTTCGCCCCTTGGTTTCCAATCCCAAGGCCGCCGACACCGCCAAGCTCTCGCGCGATCACGTGATCCAAATCAGCGGCTCCGGCCTCCTCACCATCACCGGCGGCAAGTGGACGACCTATCGCAAGATGGCCCTCGACGCCGTCGACCATGCGATCAAGGTCGGCCAGCTCAAGCCGCTGGGCCCCTCGCGCAGCGAGGTGGTGCCGCTCAATGGGGCCGAGGGATACTCGAAGGATTTGCCGGAACGGCTGGTGCGCCGCTTCGCGCTGGAGCCCGAAGTGGCTGAGCATCTGGCCAAGGCCTACGGTGGCCGGGCCGAAGCGGTGGCTCTGCTGGCCCGCGACGGTTTGGGCCAGCGCTTGGCGCCGAATCACCCCCACATCGAGGCCGAAGTGCTTTACGGCGTCCGCCATGAGCTGGGCGCCTCGGCGGTCGACGTCCTGGCCCGGCGCACCCGCTTGGCTTTTCTCGATATCGCCGCCTCCCGTCACGCTCTGCCGCGGGTCCTGGCCATCCTCGGCGACGAGCTGGGCTGGGATCCGGAGCGCCGCGAGGCCGAGGCTCTCAAATTCGAAGAATATTTAACCGACCTGCCCGATTTCGCGCCCCAAGCGGGCGGCGCCTCCCACCAACTACGCTCCGCTTAAACAGGAGGAACCTCCATGACCGGTCCCGTCACCCAATTCATCAAGAAGCATTATCGCCACTTCAACTCGGCCGCGCTGGTCGACGCCGCCGAGGGCTATGCCCAGCACTTGCAGAAGGGCGGCAAGATGTTCGTCACTTTGGCCGGCGCCATGAGCACCGCCGAGCTCGGCCTCTCGCTGGCCGAGATGATCCGCCAAGACAAGGTTCACGGAATTTGCTGCACCGGCGCCAACCTCGAGGAAGACGTCTACAACCTGGTCGCCCACGACCACTACCAGCGCATTCCCAACTACCGCGACCTGACGCCCCAACAAGAGCAAGCGTTGCTGGACAAGCATTTGAATCGCGTCACCGACACCTGCATCCCGGAGCACGAAGCGATGCGGGTCATCGAAAAGCACTGCGTCGACGCCTGGCAGGAGGCCGAAAGCAAGAAGGAGCGCTTCTTCCCCCATCAATTCTTCTACAAGATCTTACTATCGGGAAAATTGACGGGCTCCTACCAAATCGAGCCCAAGGACAGTTGGCTCTTGGCCGCGGCCGAGAAGAATTTGCCGATGTTCGTCCCGGGCTGGGAAGACTCGACTCTCGGCAATATGTATTCCGCCCACGTCATCGAAGGCGACGTCAAGAACGTCCACACGGTGAAAACCGGCATCGAGTACATGATCGAGCTGGCCGACTGGTATACCAAGCTCACCAAGAACCATTCGCTGGGCTTCTTCCAAATCGGCGGCGGCATCGCCGGCGACTTCCCGATCTGCGTGGTCCCGATGCTGCACCAAGATTTGCAGCGACCCGAAGTCCCGCTCTGGGGCTACTTCTGCCAGATCAGCGACTCGACGACGAGCTACGGCTCCTACTCCGGCGCCGTGCCCAACGAGAAGATCACCTGGGGCAAGCTCGGCATCGACACGCCCAAGCACATCATCGAGTCCGACGCCACCATCGTGGCGCCGCTGATCTTCGCGTATTTGCTGGGGTGGTAATTTGAGGCCTGTCATCCTTCGCTTCGCTCAGGATGACTTTCCAATGACCTACTTCCTCTTAAAAACCCTGATCAGCGCCCTGGCCATCGCCGGCATCTCCGAGCTAGCCAAGCGTTATGGTTGGTTCGCCAGCATTCTGGCCTCGCTGCCCTTGACCTCGATCCTGGCCATGGTCTGGCTCTACCACGACACCGGCGACACCGCCAAAGTCTCGCGGCTCTCGATCGGCGTCTTCTGGATGGTCGTGCCCTCGCTCGGTTTCTTTCTTCTCCTGCCTCTGCTGCTCAAGCATCTGCCTTTCGCCGTCGCCATGCCCCTGGCCTGCGCGGCGATGGCGCTCTTTTATTTTCTCTACGCCGCGCTTCTGGCCAAGCTGGGGATTCGAATTTAGGCGGTTGTGGATTTAACCTCGCCGCCCTAGAATGGTCCCTCATTCCGAGAAGGAGGCTCCCCATGGGCATCATGAACTTCCTCAAGAACCAGGCGATCGAGGTCATCGAGTGGACCGACAATTCCGGCGACACCTTGGTCTACCGCTTTCCGGTCCATCAAAACGAGATCAAGATGAAGGCCAAGCTGACGGTCCGCGAGGGCCAGAACGCCGTCTTCGTCAGCCAGGGCCAGATCGCCGACGTCTTCAAACCCGGGATGTACACCTTGGAGACCCAGAACATCCCGATCCTGACCAAGATCCTCTCGCTGCCCTATGGCTTCAATTCGCCTTTCAAGGCCGAGGTTTATTTCGTCAGCACCCGCCAGTTCACCGACCAAAAATGGGGGACCAACAATCCGGTCATGCTGCGGGACAAGGAGTTCGGCATGATCCGGCTCCGCGGCTTCGGCATCTACTCGATCAAGGTCGTCGATCCGGCCGTCTTCATGAAGGAGATCGTCGGGACCGACGGCCACTTCACCACCGACGAGATCACCGGCCAGCTCAAGCGGACGGCGGTCAGCGGCTTCAGCGATTTCGTGGCGACCGCCGGCATTCCGGCCCTCGACCTGGCCACCCACTATGACGAGCTCGGCGCCGGCGTGAAGGAGAAGCTCCAGCCCGAGTTCAAGAATTACGGCCTCGAGCTGGTCAAGTTCATCGTCGAGAATCTCTCGCTGCCCGAGGAAGTCGAGAAGATGATCGACAAGCGGACCCAGATGGGAGTGGTCGGCAACCTTCAACAATACACCCAATTTCAAACCGCCCAAGCCATCGAGGAAGCCGCCAAGAATCCCGGCGGCATGGCCGGCATGGGCCCGGCGATGGGCGCCGGCTTCGCGATGGCCCAGCAAATGGCCCAGAGCATGAACGCGGCAAACCAGCCGCCGGCTCCGGCGGCGGCACCGGCCGCGGCGGCCGGCGCCAAATTCTGCGGCGAATGCGGCGGGGCCTTGCCGGCCGAGGGCAAGTTCTGCCCCAACTGCGGTAAGCCCCGAGGATAAGCATGGCCTTGGAAATCGAGTCCGAGGCTCCGGCATCCGACGCCAAGAAATCCGACAGCTTTCCCTGCTCGGTCTGCGGCGGTCAGCTCAGCTACGATCCCGGCTCTTCCCAGCTCAAGTGCCCCTATTGCGGCTCGCTCCAGCAAGTGCCCGAGAGTTTGGAGGCCAAGGTCGTCGAGCACGACCTCGAAACCTATCTCCAAGAGCGGACATCCAAAACCTGGGGCCTGGAGTTGACCGAGCTGCGTTGCGAAGGTTGCGGGGCCACCACCGAGACCAACGACAAGTTCACCTCGCTGAATTGCCCCTTTTGCGACAAGCCGCTGGTGGTGAGCGACGCCCATCAGGCCCAGGATTTCATCCGGCCGGAGAGCGTCCTGCCCTTCGCCATCGACAGCGGCAAGATGACCGAGTCGCTCCGCTCCTGGCTGGGCAAGCGCTGGTTCGCGCCCAACGACTTGAAGAATTATTGGGAGAAGGGGAAGATCCGCGGCGTCTACCTACCCTTCTGGACTTTCGACGCCCAGGCCTCGACCCAGTGGAGCGGCGACGCCGGATTTTATTATTACGAGCGGCAGGGCGATCGCCGGGTGCAGAAAGTTCGCTGGGAATATCGGGAGGGCGCTCGCGAGGATGCCTTCGACGACACCCTGATCCCGGCCTCGACCGGCGTGGGCCTTCCCAAGATCCGCTCGCTCCAGCCCTACCGAACCCAAGAAGTGAAGCCTTACCGGAGCGAGTTTCTCGCCGGCTATCTCTGCGAGCGTTACGCGATCGGCCCCCAGGAAGCCTGGCGCCAAGCCGAAAGCCTGATGCTGGCCCAAATCAAGGCCAACTGCCTACGCGACATGCGGGCCGACACCCACCGCAACTTCCGCTCCTCCAGCCGATTCCGCGACATCAAGATCAAGCACACCCTGCTGCCGCTCTACATCGGACATTATCACTACCGCGGCAAGGACTACGCCTTCCACGCCAACGGCCAGACCGGAAAGATCGACGGCCAATTCCCGCTGAGCTGGGTGAAGATCTTGTTGGCGGTCTTGGGCGTGCTGGCGGCTTTGATGATCTTCGGATACCTCGGCGAATAGGTCATCCTTCGCTTCGCTCAGGATGACAAAGCGGGGTTACTGACCGGCGTCCGCTTTCTCGGCCGCCTTGTCGCTGCGCAGCTCCTTGAGCTTGCTCACAATGGCCATGGCATTGGGATTTTGGGCATCCTTGGCCAAGACCTTTTTCACGACCGGCTCGATGACGCCGGCCCGGCTCTCCAGGATATCGGTCGAGAACACCGCGACGTTCAAAAAGGCGTCGGTCGCCGCCTGATGCTTTTCCAGCCGCTCATAAATCCGTCCCAAATTGTAGGAAGCCACGGCATTGGTGGCATCGAAGCGCAAGGCTTCCTTGTAAGCGACTTCGGCCAATTCGAGGTTCTCACCTTTCTCCAACAAGACCCCGATGCTGTTGAAAGCCACCGTATCGGTCGGGTAAAGGTGGACCGCGTTCTTGTAGACCGAGCTGGGATTGCCCTTGGAGCGGATCAAGGCGAAATCGCCCTGCTCCTGGAAATCCATCGCCAAGAAAGTGGTCAGGCCCAGCTCCTGGACACCGCCGGCCGCGCCGGCGTCCTCGCCCAAGCCTTTGAGCCGCCACAAGCTGGGCCGCTTGCTGGCCGGATCCATTTCGTTCAGCGGCACCGCGACTTGGATAAATTGCAGGCGGCTGCCGCCATAATTTAAGAGGAAGGGCATCCCCTTGGTCCCTTCCTCGAAGAGATCGGAAGTCGACTTGTCGGTCGCCAGCACGAAGACCGGCCGGAGCTCGGCCTTCTCCAAGGCAGCATACAAGATCTTGGCCCGAGCGCCAGGCCCGCCCTGGCCGAGAGCCAAAGCCTGCTGAGCGTTCTCCACCCACTCCGGCCCCATGGTCTCAGCGATCTTCGAGCCGCCGAGGCCGCCTTTCTCGAGCAGCTCCTTTTGGAAATCTTGGAGCTCCCAGGCCGCCAGGAATGCGGTTTTCTTGCTCAGGGCCTCACGAGCGGCCTGGAGGGAGGTTGGATCTTTCGGAAAATCGACGAACAAGGCCAAGGCCGTTCCGAGCCGCCGCTTGTAATCGTCGGAATCTTTGGCAAACTTTTTGAGACCCGGGCTTTCTTGCAGCTTGGTAACCACCTCCTGGACACGTACCAGGGTCTGGTAATCCAAGGTCCAGGGAATCGGGTCGCCGGTGACGGCCCAAGCCGCCTCGGGATATTTGACGTGGTTCTCCAAGGCGTAATCGTAGACTTCGCAGGCATCGATGCGCCGGTCCTTGGCTCGCTCGAAAAAGCGGGCCTGCAGGCTCACCGGATAATGACAGCCCCGGTCCAAGGTCTCGTCGGTGACCTTCATCTCGACCAGCTTTTGATAAGCTTGAGCGGCCCGCAAGTCGTTGCCGAAGGCGTTGTAGTAGACCGGAAACGATCCCGGGTCCGCGGGCGCCCCGGCATCCGGCGGCGGAGGCGGGGGCGGTGCCGAGCCGCTGGCGCTCGCCGAGGGAGCCTGGGTTTGAGTGGATTTTTTATTGTCCGAGCATCCGGAAAGGAATAAGGCCGCAAATGCCGCGCCTGCCCCGAGAAGGATCGGTATCATAAGTGCCCCTTTTCAATTTTGCCCCGATGGCCGAGGCCGGCTTGACCTAGACAATTTCCGAGCGGTCCGCAAGCCCACCCCCGGCGTCGGGAAAGATTTTTATTGCACGACGGAGCCCGCCGCCGAATTGACCCCGCTCGCGACTTTCAGCTTCGACTCGAGGGCCAGAGCCTCCGGATCATTGGGATCCTTGGCCAAAACTTTTTCCAGCGCCGGCGCGATCGTCTTCACTCGATCCGGCGGGAACGAGGAGGCCGGGATCAGATAGGCATCGACGGCCTTTTCGAAGCTTTCTTGGCGCTGGTAGAGCTGTCCCAAATTATAAGCGGCGCTTGCGTTCTTGGGATCGAAGCGCAGGGCTTCCTTATAGGCCGTCTCGGCATAGCCGGGACTCTCCAGTTTTTCCAGCAGCACCGCGATGCTGTTGAAGATGGCGCTGTCAGTCGGCGCCATGTTGAGCGCGATCTTGTAGGGAATCCCCGGATCGCCCTTCCCGTGCAACAGGTAGAAATCGGCTTGCTCGTGAAAGTCCATCGCCAGGTAGGCGGCCAAGCTCAATTCTTGAGTAGGAGCTTCGGCGAAGGGGTCGGCGTCGGTTTGCAAACCTTGAAAACGGAGCAATTCGGGGCGGCCGGATGAGGCCCGCGGAATGCCGACCTGGAGGTGCTCGGATTTACTTCCGCCGAAGTTGAGCAAGAAGGGCCGCGCTTCCGGAGCCACTTCAATGAAGTCGGCGTTGGATTTGACGGTGGAGAGGACGAAGACCGGCTCGATGCCGGCTTGGGCCAAGACGGCATAGAGCAGCTTGGCGCGGGCGCCGGGTCCGCCGACTTGGGAGGTCCAGGCTTCGACCGCGTTGCCGACCCATTCTTGGCCGGCGCTCTGCGAGATATGCACTCCACCGAGGCCGCCGTTCTCCAAAAGCTTTGCTTGGAATTCTTGCAAGCCCCACTCCGCCAAAACCTTGGTCTTCTCGCGCAGCTCTTCACGGCGAGCATTGATGGTCGGAATTAGATTGGGGAAGTCGACGTAGAAACTCAGGGCCGTGCCCAGTCTTTTTCGGTATTCCTCGCTGCCCTTTTCGTACATCAGGAGAGCCGGTTGGCTCTCCAAATAGACGATCTTCTCTTGGACGCTTGCTCGGAGGAGCTCATCCTCCTTTCGGTCGGCATCGCCGTCTTCCAGGGTCCAAGGAATCGGCTTGCCGGTGAGCGCCATCGCGGCTTCGGGAAATTCGCGGTACTTGTTCAGGCCATAATTGAAAACCTCGCAGACCTCGATCCGGAGGTCCTTGGCCATTTTGGGTTGGGGAACGTAATGGTCGAAGAGCGGGGGGCAGCCCTGGTCCAAGGCCGCATCGGATACGCCCTTTTCGGTCAGGCGCTGGTACATCTCGGCCGCCCGAATGTTGTTCCCGAAGCTCGCGAAGTAGCTGGCGGGCGCCGCCGGGGCCGAGGCGTCGGCCGAGGAAGGGGGCTGGGGACCGCTGCCCATCGGCTTGGGCCTATTGGATTCCTTGAGGTTTTGATTGTCGGTGCATCCCGAAAGGAAAAAGGCCGCCAAAGCCGCGCCTGCCCCGAGAAGGATCGGTATCATAAGTGCCCCTTATGGATGATTCGATAGTCAGGTTGGCTCGGCCCCGGCCCGGCAAAGTTGCTTGAAATCGGCGGGATTTAGTCGATCTCGATGAATTGCTTCGGCATCGGCACCACCACGCCCTCGAAGCCCTTGGCCTTGAGGTGGTTGGCCAGGGCCAGCGACTGGTCCTCGTCGCCGTGGACGATGAAGATGCCCTTGAGCTGCTTGCCGCAGGCCTCCACGAAGTCGACCAGCTCATTCTTGTCGGCGTGGGCCGAGAAGGAGTTGATGACCTCGACCCGGGCGTTGAGGTCGCGCTCGACGCCGAGGATCCGGACCCGCCGCCGCCGCTCGACGATCCGCCGGCCCAGGGTGTGCTGGGCCATGTAGCCGATGACCAGGATGGTGTTGTTCGGATTCTCCATGTTGTTGCGGAGGTGGTGGACGATCCGCCCGCCCTCGCACATGCCCGAGGCCGAGATGATGATCATCGGCTCCTCGCGGCCGTTCAAGGCCATCGAGTCCGAAACCTCGGTGATGTAGCTCAAGTTGGTCGCGCCGAAGGGATTATGGCCGGCGGTGATCATGCCCCGGACATCGTCGTCGAGCGAGTCGGGATGGAGCTTGAAGATATCGGTCAGCCGCACCGAGAGCGGCGAATCGACGTAGACCGGGATCTCGGGAATGGCCTTCTCGAGGAGGAGCTGATTCAAGGTGTAGACCAAAAGCTGGGTCCGCTCCAAGGAGAAGGACGGGATGATCACCTTGCCGCGCCGGCCGTAAGTCTCGTTCACCACCCGGGCCAGCTGGGTCTTCATCGTGGTGATCGGCTCGTGGACCCGGTCGCCGTAGGTGCTCTCGATGATCAGGTAATTGGGCTGGATCGGCGGCTCGGGATCGCGCATCAGCGGCATATTGCGCCGCCCCAGATCGCCGGTGAAGGCGACCCGGGTCTTGCCGGAATGGGTTTTGACGTCGAGCTGGACGATCGAGGAGCCGAGGACGTGGCCGGCCTCCAGGAATTTGCACTTCACGTTGTGGGCCACGTCGAACTCGCGGTGGTAGTCGACCGAGATGAACTGGCCCATCGCCTTGAGGACGTCGGATTCGTCGTAAATCGGATCGACCGGCCCGAAATCGGGGTCGTAAAGCTCGTGCTTGTTGAGATACTCGGCGTCGGCCTTCTGGATGTAGGCCGAATCCATCAGCATGATCGAGGAAAGGTCGCGGGTCGCCGGGGTCGAGAAGATGTTGCCGCCGAAGCCCTTCTTGGCCAGGGTCGGGAAATTGCCGGCATGGTCGATGTGGGCGTGGCTCAAGACCGCCGAGTCGATCATGCTGACGTCGAAGGGAAAGGGCAAAATCCGGTTGCGGAGCATCGATTCCTTGCGATGACCCTGGAATAGCCCGCATTCGAGGAGCAGGCGGTGGCCCTTCATTTCCAGCACGTGCATGGAACCGGTGACCGTTCGTACTCCGCCCAAGAATAAAAGTCTCAAAGAGGAAAACCTCTAGCTGTTCATCGATTCGATAAATTCTTTGTTCGTCTTGGTATGTTGCATCTTATCGAGGACGAATTCCATGGCGTCCACCGAGTTGAGAGGCGCCAGCAGCTTGCGCATGATCCACATCCGGTTCAGGACCGAGTCGTCGAGCAGCAGCTCCTCCCGGCGGGTGCCGGACTTGTTGATGTCGATGCAAGGGAAGATGCGCTTTTCCATCAGCTTGCGGTCGAGATGGATCTCGCAGTTGCCGGTTCCCTTGAACTCCTCGAAGATGACTTCGTCCATCCGCGAGCCGGTGTCGATCAGGGCGGTGGCGATGATGGTCATCGAGCCGCCCTCCTCGATATTACGGGCTGCGCCGAAGAAGCGTTTGGGCTTGTGCAAGGCGTTGGAGTCGACGCCGCCGGAGAGGATCTTGCCGGAGGGCGGGACGACCGTGTTGTAGGCCCGGGCCAAGCGGGTGATGCTGTCGAGTAGGATGACGACGTCGCGCTTGTGCTCGACCAACCGCTTGGCCTTGTCCAGGACCATCTCGGCGACCTGGACGTGGCGGCTGGCCGGCTCGTCGAAGGTCGAGCTGATGACTTCGCCCTTGACCGAGCGCTGCATGTCGGTGACTTCCTCGGGCCGCTCGTCGATCAGCAGGACGATCAGGATGGCCTCGGGGTGGTTCTTGGTGATCGAATTGGCGATGTTCTGCATCATCATGGTCTTGCCGGTGCGGGGGGCGGCGACGATCAGGGCCCGCTGGCCTTTGCCGATCGGGGTCAGCAGGTCGATGATGCGGGAGGTGAAATTCTTGTGCTCGGTCTCCATGTTGAGCTTGGAGTTGGGATAGAGCGGCGTCAGGTTGTCGAAGAGGATCTTCTCGCGGGCGACGTCGGGATCCTCGAAATTGACCGATTCGACCTTGAGCAGCGCGAAATAGCGCTCCGATTCCTTGGGCGAGCGAATTTGGCCCGAGATGGTGTCGCCGGTCCGCAGGTTGAAGCGCCGGATCTGGGAGGGCGAGACGTAGATATCGTCGGGGCCCGGCAGATAGTTGTAGTCGGGGGCCCGCAGGAAGCCGAAGCCGTCGGGCAGGGTTTCGAGCACGCCCTCGCCGAAGACGATGCCGCGCTTTTCGGTCTGGTTTTGGAGGATCGAGAAAATCAGCTCCTGCCGGGTCATGCCGGCGGCGTTCTCGACGCCGAAGTCCCGCGACATGTGGATCAGGTCGTTGATCTTCATCTCCTTCAAGTCCTTGAGGTTGAGCAGGGCCCCGCCCTCTTCGGTCTCGAGGATCTCCTCGTCGGCGACGTCGGGAATCTCGCCCGGAGTGTCGGTGATCATCGGGGGCGGGCTGGCGCCCTCGCCTCCGCGCTTATTGGACATGTTGCGGCGCCCGGCGCCACGGCGGACTTTGGATTCGTAGGTTTTATTTTCAGGCATAACTCTTCATTGGGCTTCCCGAGGGGGAAATAAGAATTGAAAGGTAAGAACGTTGCGCCGCGAGCCGCTCATTGCCGCCCTCGGTTCCTTCTCAACGATTGGGGATTTTTTCTTTAAGACAGTAGGCTGGTCGGGAATGAACTCAAACCGAGTATCTGTCTTTCTCTATTCTCCGGCGATTATGGTGAGGCCCCAGGGGTGTGTCAAGAGCTTTCTTGACAGTCACCAGGCTCCATCCTAAGGCTTTCGACTCCATGAAAAACAAGAAGCTTTGGGGAGGTCGTTTCAAAAACCGGACGCTGGAGGAGGTCGATGCCTTCAACGCCTCGGTCGGCTTCGACCGGAAGCTTTACCCCTACGATATCGCCGGAAGCATCGCCCATGCCAAGATGCTGGCCAAATGCAAGATCCTCACGGCTGCCGAAGCCAAGAAGATCGTCGCCGGACTCCAAGTCATCTACCGGGATATCGCCCAAGGCCGTTTCCGCTGGGATGTCGCCAAGGAAGACGTCCACCTCAACATCGAATCCAAGCTGACCGAGCGGATCGGCCCGGCCGGCGCCAAGCTTCACACCGCCCGCTCCCGAAACGACCAAGTCGCCACCGATTTGCGGCTCTACACCCGGGACCATGTATTCCAGACCGTCGGCGCCTTGCTCAAGGTCCAGCGCAGCCTGGTCGATCAAGCCAAGCGCCACGTCGACGACCTCCTGCCCGGCTACACCCATTTGCAACGGGCCCAGCCGATCTCGCTGGCCCATTACCTGCTGGCCTACTTCGAGATGTTCGATCGCGACATTCAAAGGTTGCTGGGCTC
>DATEDP010000043.1 GCA_035281585.1 bacterium | reverse complement strand
CCCAGCCAACCCTTCTACATCCGGCAATGGCTGGCCCAGCGCATCTATCCGGTCATGAAAACCCAGGGGGTTCGATTCAACGACATCGGGACGTTCCGGCGGAACAACCGCTACGGGACCGCTTTGTAAAACTTGATTTCCATGGTATTGGAATTCGATTCAGAAGGGGGATCCGTGGCAACCATCAATTATTGGCTCATGAAATCGGAACCCGAATCCTATTCGATTGACGATTTAAAGCGCGACAAGAAAACCCATTGGGACGGCGTTCGCAATTACCAGGTGCGGAACTTCATGCGCGATCAAATGAAGGTCGGCGACATGGTTCTTTTCTACCACTCCAGCGCCGAGCCTCCCGGAGTGGCGGGCCTCGCCCAAATCGGCAAAACCGGCTACCCCGACCCTACGGCTTGGGATCCCAAAGACCATCATTACGATCCCAAATCCGATCCCACGAATCCCACTTGGCTGATGGTCGACGTCAAATTCGTCGAGAAGTTCCCTCATTTCGTCAGCCTGGCCGAATTGCGGGCCAATACCAAATTGAAAGACCTCCTCGTCCTCAAGCGCGGCATGCGGCTATCGGTGCAGCCGGTGGAAAAAGCCCACTTCGAGATCATTCAAAAGATGGGGAAGAAGGCTTAAGAAATTCGCACGACCACCTTCCCTCGGGAGTGAGTTTTTTCCAAATGCCGGTAGGCCGCGACGACTTGATCGAAATCGAAGCTTCGCTCGATCACCGGCCGCAGCCGGCCGCTTTCCACCCAGCGGGTAACCCGCTCCAGATCCTGACGCCGAGATTTCACGCGGACCAGGCCGGCTCGAGGCCGGCTCCAAAGGCTGCGGATCATCCCGAAAAAAAGGTCGCGTGAGAAAACCGTGCCCACGTAAACACCGTCGCGAGTCAGGGCGCGGCGGGCGCGGGAAAAAGGCAGGTTCCCGTAAGTATCGAAGACAATGCGGAAGGCCGTGGAGCCGGCCAGCGGGTCCTCGCGGGTGTAGTCCAGAACTTCCTCGGCGCCGAGCCCTCGACAGAACTCAAGGTTGTTGGGACCGCAAACGGCCACGACTCGGGCCTCGAAAATCCGGGCGATTTGAATGGCCGCCGCTCCGACCCCGCCCCCGCCCCCATTGATCAGGACCCGGTCGCCGGAACGGATGCTGGCGATATCGCGAAGCGCCTGGAGCGCGGTCTGGGAGACCAGCGAGAGGCCGGCGGCCTCCTCGAAGGAGAGCCCCGCCGGCATGAGGGCGCATTGGTCCGCCGTCGCCCTCACGTATTCGGAAAGAGTTCCTTGCCGGCCCTTCCATTCGTCGAGGTGGCCGTAAACTTGATCGCCGACTCGAAAGCCGGTCGCGCCGGCGCCCCGCTCGACGACCGTCCCCGAATAATCGAGGCCGATGAATTTGGGAAACCGGCTCCCGCTCAACAGCCGGAAGGAACCGCGACGAATCAGTCCGTCTTTGGGATTCAAGGCCGCCGTATGGACTCGGATGAGGTATTCATTCGGACCGGGGCGGGGATCGGGCGCCGTTCCGAGGCGAAGGACCTCGGGCTTGCCGAAGCGGCTGTAGGACCAAGCCTGCATGGCAAGGTCGTACTTCGTCCTTTTAATATTGTAAAGTTACCGAGCGGCGTCCGATAATTGAGCCCTGCATGAAGCGTTTGAAAGTGGGGTAAGGGAGGTTGACCACGACACCCTCTCATAAAAATTAATAGGTAAAGCCCAAAATATTGCCTTTCGCCAAGGTGGATTGCCATCGACCTTCGCGTCGACGTGTGGGTTTTTTATCAAAAAGGGGGAGAGAAAATGCTTAAAAATATGAAATGGCTAACCTTGATTCCCATGCTGGTTAGCTTGCCTGCCTGGGGAGCGGTGACCGGATTTTCGACTTGCGAGCCCGCCGAGGGCGCCTTCTGTAGCGGGCCCGTCAACGTCGTCATGGGGGGCAAGGTTTACGTCAAGGTTTCGGGGTTAATGGAAGGAACGATCGACTTTGGGTCGCCTTCGGGCGTTCAACCTTATAAAGCGCCCATTTCTTTGATGTATCCGGCCGACGTGGCGGATTGCAGTGGCACCGGGATTGTCGACCTGGTCAACAATAGCGGCTCGCTTTTTCTCAACGATTTGGGTGTCTACTTCCCTCCCTTGGGAATTGGCGCCCTTGTTCTCGGGGACACCTATGTTGCCAAACGGGGGCATGCCTTAGCTTCCTTGCAATATCAGAGAATTTCCTCTTTTGGCCAAGATCCGATCCAAGCAGGAATTGATCATGGCTTCTATCCGCCGACGGCCGGGATACCGGCTCCAGATCCGGCTGCCGAAATCTTGGCGTCATGGGTTGTTCTAAGCGATGGGGCGGCTTTCCTTCGGAACCTCGGGTCCGATCCCGATTTTGCCGGCGCTTGTAGTTCCTCCAAGGTGATCTCGATTGGATATTCCCAGTCGGCATTCCATCAACGGCTGTTCTCTTTTACGCCCCAGTTCTGGGGAACTTTTGATGGCAATCTTTTGGGGGCTCATGGGGTTTCTCCTTTCATCGGGGAATCGCCGGAAGGGTCTGGAAAGTCGATCACGGTCAATAACGAGCACGACGTTCAGATCCTCCAGTCGGAAGGCGTCCGGGGAGACACCGATTGGTATAAGGTCTATGAAGTAGCGGGCTCGTCTCATACCCCGATGGAGGCCGTCGATATCGCCCCCATTTTGGCCTTGTGGGGGCAAAGCAGCCGGCAAAATCCGGTGAGAATCAGCCCGGTCTTTCGGACGATGATGGATCACCTGGTGAATTGGATCGACGGGACCTCGACCCCGCCGCCCAGCGCCTATTTGGATGCCTCTTCGAATCCCAATACCCATCCGGAATGCGTCGTCGGTTCGGCTGAAAATCTCTTCGAAGCCGATGGAGCTCCGACAATGAATGACGTCTACTTGGACTGCCCGCGCGATCCAGCGAAGGGGAATGCCCTTTCAGGCGGAATTCGCCTGCCCCACGTGGTGACCGAGGTTGACGGCGAGTTGGCGGGGGCTCCCTTGGGGAATTACGGCGGGGTGGAACCCGCATCGCCTTACCTCTTTGCCGGCATCCTACCCAATATCTCTTTTATACCGGTGAGCGGAGGAAGCTATTCAAGGTACACCGATCAGGAGCTCACCCAGAGGTATGGCGTGTTCCAGAAGAGCATGATCGACGACGCTCTCTCGGGGCCTTATCTGGGCAGTGTGGCCAGGGCGGCCGAATATGCCGAGTCCCAAGGCTGGATCAACGAAGAGGAAAAACGGGCCTACATCAAAACGGCTCAAGACTGTGCCCGCGGGAAGGCCGCCAGCCTCTCCAGCGAGGATCTGCTGGCTTGCCACGGGATTTAATGAGCCGGGTTTAGCCTTGGGGCGCCAAGCCGTATTGGAGAATGCGCCGAATCAGCAGCGGGTATTCAATCCCGGCCTTGGCGGCCGACTTGGAAAAATCCTCGTCCTTGGCGATGAAGGGGTTGGGATTGGCCTCCAAAAAAACGACCTCGTTCTCCGGAGTCAGGCGCAGGTCGAGGCGGGCGTAGCCCCGCAGGTAGAGATAGGAATAGACCTTCTTGCAGAGGCGCTCGATCTTCTTTGGCACGCCCTCCGGCAGGCCGACGGCGAATTTATTTTTAATGCCCCAGCGCTTGCGATACTTGTCGTCCCACTTGGCCTTGTAGGTGGCTATTTTGGGCTCGTCCTCCGGCACTTCCTCGAAAACCAATTCGCGGGGCGGAAAGACCTTCAAGCGGTTATTGCCGAGCGCGCTGACGTAGAGCTCCCGGCCGCCCACATATTCTTCGGCGATCACGTCCTGGTTCAACGAATCGTGCACGAAGCGAACCCGCTCGATCAGCCCCTTGTCGTCCTCCACGAAACTGGACATCGAAATTCCGACGCTCGCCTCCTCGCCCAAGGGCTTGACGATGAGCGGGTACTTCATTTTTTTTATCGGAACCGCCGCCCGGCCCTTGGGATAGACATGAAAGGCCGGCGTCTTGATGCGATGGTGGGTCAGGATCTTCTTGGCCAGGGCCTTATTTTTGCAAATCATCAAGCCGGAGGAGCCGGTGCCGGTGAAGGGCAAACCGAACATCTCCAAAAGCCCGATGACGTTTTTCTCCTGGGCCGAATCGCCGTTGAATTGCTCGACTTGGTTGAACACGATGTCGGGCCGGTGCGATTTTAATTCTTCCAGCAATACCGTGGCATCGTTGGACACCCCCAACAAACGGACTTCGTGCCCCAGAGCCTGCAAGGCCTCGTAGACGTCTTTTTCAGCTCGGAAGTCGGGGGTTTTCATCAGGGTTTCGTAGTCCGAGCTCGTCCCCGAGGCCTCGTCGAACAACAGCAGGACTTTCAATCTCTTGGTCATGCTCCCTCTAAACGGTCGGCTTGAACTTGCCGGTATACAGGTAATTGGAGGCCATGGACGTCAGGTAAGCCGTGATCTCCAGCATGCTTTCCTCCGGGCTGCTGCGAAGGCGCATCTTGAGCTGTCGGCTGCGTTCCATGAGCCGCTTGAAGAGATTGTTCACGATGAACTTTTTTTCGCCCGACCATTGCGCAACCTTGTCCACGATGAGCTTTCGGTTACGGCGCATGAATTCGCCGGCCGACTCCCCCGCTCCGCCTCCATCGGCCGAAAAAATAACTTTGAGATCCCGATCGTAAAAGTCGGGGTAATCCTGGGCATAGAGCTTTTGTTTCTTCGCATAATAAGCCCCGAGCTTCATTTGGGAGCGGGCCGCCGCGAAGGAGCGGTCGGCGCTGATTTTGGGCGGACGGCCCATTAGCCGGCTGAGGGCGGCGTCGACCACCTTGAGCTTCTTCAGGGCCGGCCAGCCCTTGTAGTACTCGCGCCAATTCGAGTCGGGATTGAGCCAAACGGCGAAAGTCTCGGCGAAATCCTCGTCGGGCTCGGCCTGGGCGTACCAATTGTCCAAATGGCGCACGAAACTTTTACTGTAGGGCTTGGGCCGATAACTGGAGGGCGGTTGCTCCGGCGAGGGCCCGAAGAGGCTTCGGATCCTTTGGCTCTTCCCCAGACGATAGGCGTAAAAAACGGCGTGGCCGGCCTCGTGCCGCAGCAGCTTCAGGCACTCGCCGGTGGTCCCGCCCTCGCATTCCAGCATCATCTTTTCTTCCAGCGCCTTCAGCCGCGGATGGGCCAAATAAAACGGAATGCCGATGGAGGTCTTCCCTTCCAAGACGAACCACTCGTCGGCCAAGTAGCAATCCGGCCGAAAGGAAAGGTTTTTCCCGGTCAGCTCAGCGTACAGCAGCTCGATCAGCTCGGAAATTTCGCTGCCTTCGATGGTCAACTTCAGGTCTTTGATCCTGATGTCGAGAAGGGCTTCGTCGGAGAGGTGCTCCCAGGGGTAGGCTTCATGAGCTTTCACAGGGGGAGAATATCGCATTTCCCCGGCAGCCAGAAATCAAAGTTTACATGGGCCCCTCCTTGTTGAAATGAATGATAGACAAAAGCGCCTGACCGCGAGAAATTCTGTCCATGAGAAAAATACCATTGGTGCTTGCGATTCTCCTTTTATTGGGAAGCGGCGTTGCCTTTGTCTTTGCCTTTGATCGGTATTCGGCAGCCGCCGGTTACCAAAAAAAGGCCGAGGAGACATTGGCAAAGATGGAACAAACTCAAGACATGGCCAAGCTCGAAGAGCTTAAAGATGAGATGGATATTTTTTGGCTACCTCCACTGGCCAAGGCCAAAAACGATGGGGCCATGGGCTTGGGCGGAGCCGTCCTCTTATTGGCCGGCAGTGTCGTTCTTTTCATCAAAAGCCGCCGCCCCAAATAAATGAATCTCGGAAAACCGATCAAGGAGTATCAAAGCTCCACCAAGTCCTTCGTCAAGGTGGCGATCCTGAGCCTCGTTTCGCTGGGGATTGCGGCACTCTGCTTCTCGGGGGCCTTCGGCGCCAATGCCGGCTGGGATCGAAAAATCGTTTTCTCGATTCTGGGCCTGCTGTTTCTGACTCCGGTCGCGGCCGGGATTTACGTGACCTTCACTCGCCGAGGCTCCTCGGCCAGCCTCTATGAAAATGGCTTGGTCTACCGGATGGGCGGCAAGGAATTCTCGACGACTTGGGATCAGATCGTCTCCTTGATGGAATCCACCGCCTGCCGGGTCGAGAAGAGCGATGGCGAGTCCTTTGACTTGGGGCGCAATGTGGAGGGCTACGACGAAATTGCCGGGCTCCTTCATGAAGAGAGCCTCAAACGCCTGATGCCCAAGGCCAAGGCCGTGATCGACCGGGGCGGGAGCTTTTCCTTTCAAGGCTTAAAGTCGGGCGGCAAAATCCCCCTGGGCAAGGCCCTGCCCGACTCGCTGGTCGGCGGCGGAAGCTTTTCGGTGGATTCGACGGGAATTGCCTTGGTGGAGGCCGGCACCAAGATCGCGTGGTCCGAGGTGCAGAATTTCGGAGTCCGCCAAGGCGAAGGCCGCAGAGCCGGCTTTGCTTTCTTTTTCATCGGGGATGGAAAGCTGGAATACCAGATGAACTACGGCGCCTTGCCCAACGCCCACCTCCTGCTCGCGATTTGCGCGGAGCGGACTCCGCATCTGGCGAAGACGGAGGTTTGATTTTCGGTCACCGGTCCAATTTTTGAAAAGTAAATAAACTCCTGTTTAATTTTCATTTTCTAAACAGCTATATTTCGAACAATCCGACCAGACATGAATTAATATTCATTGATTTCAAATACTTAAGGTTTTTACCCTTCCTGGCATCCTCCTTGCTTCTTTGATCGACATTCACTTCAAAAGGAGGATTTCATGTCTAAAAAACGATTTTTCTTCGTCCAAGCGCTCGGCCTGCTCGGCAGCCTCGGCATCCTGGCCACCGCTCATGCCGGCGGCGGGCTCGTGGGCGGCGTTAACGGGGTGACCCAGCAAATCCGCGGCGAAAGCCCCCAAGCCCGCCGCGAAGCCGCCGAGCAGCGGATGGAGCAATGGAATCGCGAAGCCGAGCAACGCCGACAGGCCGCTCTCGCCAAGCAAGAGCAGTGGAAAAAACAAAACGAGCAGCGGCGCATCAACGCCGAGCAACGGATGCGGCAATGGAACCAGGAGAACGCCGCCCGCCGTCGCGCCGCGATGGCCCAGCAGCAGCAATGGAAGGATCAATTCGAGGATCGCCGCGCCGCCGCCGAACGCCGGATGGCCGAATGGAATTCCCGATAGCTATTCCGATTTGGCGGGACGAGGCTTTTGCCCCCTCACCGTTTGAAAGAGGGTCAGCCCGGCCCGGATTTTTTCCAAGCCTTGTTTGGCGATCGGCATTTCCAAATAGGAGGGCTTCAGCGGAGGCGGAACGAGGATCTGCCTGGCGCGGAGCTCCTGGACCAAGGGCAGGTCGTCGACCGCCAGCTTGCCGATCAAAAGAGGCTCCAACTCATTGCCCCTTTTCAAGTAGTCGAGGAGCTGGCCGATGCCTCGAACGTAGACCGCGTCCTTGGTCAGACCGCCGCCTCGATAGATCCGCAGGGTAATGGAAAAGGCGGTGCGCGCCGGAAAACCGTAGTCCCGATGGAGCGCCCGAAAAGTGTCCACGAAACCAGCGCCATCGATCAAGAGCCGAGCCGCAATGACCCGGCCGAACAGCAGGCGCTGCCGCGGCCGGCTAAGCCCGCCGACCAGCGCCTCGGCGAGCACCGCGATCCCCTCCTGCAAGGTGTCGTAGCCGGCGAGCCCCGAATAGAGTTGCTTGAACGGCTGGGCCCTTCCGTTCCAATAAGTGAGCACATGGGTGCCGACCTCATGCTGAATCAGGGCCTGGGCGCGCGCGGCCGGAATTTCAGTATCGGCCCCGATCAACACCGAGCCTTTGCTGACCATCAGGCCGGTATGGATATCCTCGCGCACCTCGACACGAGCCGCCACTCCCGGCCATTGCCGCCGAAACGATTCGATCTCGGCCTTGGCCAATTTGGCGAAAGCCGAAGCGTCGAGCGGGGGCCCTGCCGCCTTCTCCCGGACCGTCGGCGGGAGCTGTCGCAGCATCTCCCGGGCCACGCGATACTCCTCGTCGCTCACGTCGCCGAACAATTGAATGCTGCCCAGGATGAAGCGCGGGGTGTTCAAGTCGAGTAGCAAGGTGATCTGCCGGTCCAGCTCATCCTGCTTTCCCCGAAACATCCGATAAAGCGCCGGATCGTCGACCTTCTCGATGGGGACGGCAAACAAGTGTCGCTTGAGCAGGGTCGGCTCCACCGGCATCGGCCGGTATTGAAAGACCGGGGTCCGCTCATGTCGGGATTTCTTGAACTCTTGCCAGGTCTCGGAGGAATTGACCGGCGTCACCTGCAATAGGCAGTCGAAACTGTCGGCCACCTTGGCGAGCTGCCGGTCCACCTGCCAAAAAATCGGCGCGATCCTGCGCGAGCCGATGACGTGGAAATTCTCCGGCCGAAGGGTGGTCCACTGATGAAGAAACTCGAAGGCGAAGCGGCGGAAAGCGGTGGTAAGCTCCGCCCGCAGCAGGCGGAGAATTTGGGGCCAAGCTTTGCCGGTGGCCGGATTCCGGTAGCAGCAGGGAATTTCTATACCGAAGCGGAACGCTCGTAGACGATCGGCTTGCGGTTCCGTCAGCAATGGCTCCTTGCCGGGCGGCGCCGGCGGCAAGCCCCGTCGGACCCATACCTCGGCGTTGGATCCAGCCGCCGTGACCGTCGTCAATTCATTCTGAAGTGTTTCGATCAGCGGGATAAGGGCGAGGCCCTTCGGACCGTAAATCACGAAGCGCGGATCTTCGTCGGACTTGCATTCCCGGCCGGCCCAAATCTCCAGGATCAGGAAACCGCCGAAGGCCTGGCTTCCACTGCGAGCGACCCGCTCGACCAGTTCGGCCCCCTCCCCCGCTTCTCCCAGAACCAGCAAACTGGAAGCATGAGTCAGGAGCTGTTCGGTGGCGCAGTCCCGCGGCGACCCGGGTACCTGGCGATAAACAACCAGGAAAGGCTGCAAGCGATCGATCTGGAGCCGCCCCCCGTCCGGAAGCCGCCGCCTCACCCCGCGGCCGGCCCGCAGGAGCTTTTCGACCGTCCCAATGGTTGGCCGCGGAGGCATAAAGCTCGATTTTAGCTGTGGGGCCGCCCTAAAAACAAGCTTCCGGCAGACTTCCTGAGGGTCGGGGCTTGCATTTGAAGCCGAAAAAACAAACTGGACAAATCCGACCGATCAAGCGAAGGTGGCGGCCATAGTGTCTCGACTCTAAGTAATCCTGCCTAGATTCAACTCACTGATATTTGATTTAATTCGGAAAAAACGGAACGGATCTCGCTTATCAGCGCTTTCGGGCCCTCCTTTCCGATCCAGGAGAAAAGAAAATGGCAAAAAAATTATACGTGGGAGGCCTCCCCTACAGCGTCAACGAGGGTTCGCTTCGCGAGTTGTTCGAGCCCTTCGGCGAATTGCTCTCGGTGGCGGTTATCAGCGACAAATTCACCGGCCAACCCAAGGGCTTCGGCTTCGTGGAATTCGCCGAAATCGAAGCGGCGGACAATGCGATCGCCCAGGTCAACGGCAAGGAGATGGGCGGGCGCACCCTGACCGTCAATGAAGCCAAGCCCCAGGAGAAGCGATCCGGCGGCTTCGGCGGCGGCGGCGGAAACCGCGGCGGTGGCTTTGGCGGCGGTGGCGGCCGAGGTGGATTCGGCGGCAATCGCGGAGGCGGAGGCGGTCGAGGCCGCTACTAGACCTTAAAAAAATTCGAATCGCGAAATCCGACGGCGTCAAAGCCGTCGGATTTTTTTTGGCCGGTAGACAAGGCCATCCGCGGTGTGTCACGCTCCGGACCATGGTCAGCACCGTCGAGCCGACGCCGAACGGCTCGGCGTGAACGTCGATGACATTCGATAGCACCGAAAAGGAGACAATCATGGTTCACCAATTGATCGATGGAGCGTACCGACAGACCAACCTGCCCGACGAGTCGCCAGAATATCTCGCGAAGCGCGAGGAAGTTCGGCTGGCCGAAATCGAATTGATGCGGCAGCGCGAGCGGGTCGCCGAGCTGCGCCGGGCTCTCCCCAAGGGGGCGGCCATTCAGGATTACGAATTCCTCGAAGGGCCGCGCTCGCTCGACGACGGCGATGCCCCGGTGGCCAAGGTTCGGTTGAGCTCCTTATTCACCGGGCCGAATCGCTCGCTGATCGTCTATCATTTCATGTTCGGGAAAAAACAGACCAAGCCCTGCCCGATGTGCACGGCCTGGATCGATTGCGCCAACGGGATCGCCCATCACCTGGCGCAAAACGTCGACTTCGCCATCGTCGCCGCCGCCGATCCGGCCGCGCTCCGCGAGCACGCCCGAAATCGAGGCTGGACCCGGCTGCGCCTGCTGAGCGCGGGCCAAAGCGACTTCAAGTACGACCTCGGCAGCGAGGACCGCGAAGGCCGCCAGGATTCGACGATTTCCGTTTTCACCCGCGAGAATGGCGGAACCATCCGCCATTTCTACAGCGGCCATCCCAAGCTTGGCCCCGACATTGACGAACGCGGGATCGACGAGCTGAATCCGATCTGGAACTTCTTGGATTTGACGCCCCAAGGCCGGGGGACCTTTTACGCTTCGCTCAGCTACGGAACCGAAGTGAAACGGTAGTCAAAAATCTCGCCGCCATTCTTCCATCCAGCGACGCAACTCAATCCCGCTCTTGGGGATCTCCGGATAAATCTGGAAAGCCCACCCAGGGTTGTTTTTGAAAAGTGCCTGAAGTTGCTCGAAAGCCTTCGGTGAGTCTAACTTGGAAGCAACGTAGTCGTTAGTGACCGCATTGACTTGAACAATAAAGTCTTCTCTCGCCAACTGGTTTAGCGGCTCTGGTGAAGCCCTGAATCCGGATATATAGTCCCAGGCGCTGGGATGCCCGATTGATCTGGTCATGGATGACCTCCTGGCAGCGCGAGGTTGCCAAAAGCAGGCCAAAGGCTTAATTTCAGGCTTTCCTTGAAATCCAGGGGGTTATTTAGGGGTAAAGGCGAAAGAGAGAATGGAAAGGTACGGAGTTCGGAATATCAAGCCGGATTTCGTACCTCCGTCTTCCATTTCTTTTGTCTTCCATTTTCTTGTTCATTGTCGATTCTGCGATGCTGCGCCGTCGTTAGCGTGAATGTATCGGCAAAATAATGGAGATTATTATGTCCACCGTTCAATTGCACCGTGTTTTCGCCGCTCCTCCCGAGCGGGTCTATCGGGCCTTTATCGACCCCACCGCCATGGTCAAATGGCTACCTCCGCAGGGTTTCACCGGCGAGGTCCATGAGATGGATGCCCGGGTGGGCGGCGGCCACAGAATGTCCTTCAAGAATTTCACGACCCAAGAAAGCCAGTCCTTTGGCGGAAAATACCTGGATCTCGTGCCCGGCGAATTGCTCAAATACACTGACCGCTTCGACGATCCCAACTTGCCTGGAGAAATGCAAGTCACCGTCACCTTGAGGAAAGTGAGTTGCGGAACCGAGATCCGAATCGTGCAGGAAGGCATCCCGGAGGCGATACCGGTGGAGATGTGCTATTTGGGCTGGCAACAATCGTTGAATTTACTGGCGCAATTGGTGGAAACGGAGATTCGAGAATAGCCCCGTGCCTGGACGGATTTCGTGCCTCCGTCTTCTACCTTTTCTGGCCGAACCTCCATGTTTTTGCTAAAGCCGATTTATGAAGGTCGCGGCTCAAATTCTTCTGACATTCGTCCTGCTCATCACCCCAGCATTTTCAAAAAACCTGCTGGCCCAGGCCGAGGCTGAATTGCAGGAGGTCGCCGAAGGTGAAATCACCTTTTTTCAAGAACGAAACCTGGAGGGCAACTTTTTCCAAAACGACACCCATTTTGGCGGCATCTTGACGACGGGCAACAGTCAGGAGATTACCTTGCAGGGATCTAGCGATACGGTCTATCGCGTGAAAAGGTTCCGAAATGAATGGAACCTTGGCGGCTACTATGATCGGACCGCTTTTAATTCCGACTCACCGGATGAAGGGCCGCAAACCAACGCAAAATACGTTTTCGGCGCCTATCGAATGGATTATTTTCTTTCCTCCGATACGACCTATTTCCTCGAGGGCGGCGGATTCACCGATGAAATCAAGGGAATCCCGCTAGGGGGCTTCGGCGGGACCGGCGTTAGTCATTATTTCATTTGGACCAAAAAGACGGCGCTCAATCTCTCCGGCGGTTATACTTTTGTCGGGGAAGACTTGAACGATCCCAACCCGTCTCGCCATCTTCACAATGCCAAAGTGGAGCTCTCTTTTCGTCAGGTCATCAACCCTCACGTGACTTTATTTCTCAACGTGGACTCCTTGAAGGACGTCACCGACTTGGAAGAGTGGCTGGTCAACGGAAACATTCATGTCCAGGTCAAACTCTATAAAATTCTCTCACTGTTTTTTGGCTTTACCGCCAGGCTGGACAATCAACCGGTGCCCGGGTTCCGGAAGTTAGACACGATGACAAATTTTTCCCTGGGCATCAGCTTCAAGTCGCCGGAGCAGGAAAACAAGTAAAATTCTATTACTCAGCCCGCAGGTAAAAGACATCAACCTCAAAGGGCGGATTGACCGGGTCCGGGTCCTGGCGGTTGGTGGTGTAGGTCAGGTGAAGGCGGCCGGAAACGTCGTGGACCAAGCCCACGGCCCGGATGAAAGTCCCCCCGCCGGCGTTCGCAATTTCGATATCCGGGCTGAAGCTGGTTCCGCCGTTCACGCTTCGAGCGTAACGCAGGGAATTTCGATCGCCATCGTCGTCCGGATCGGAGATCCAGACCATGTCGATGTTGCCCAGGGAATCCACCGCCATATAGGGATAGAGGAATTCGTCTTCGTTGGTGGGGTTGGTGTTGACCGTGGTTCCGCCTTGGAAGGAGGCGCCTCCGTTCGCGCTCTTGGCCAGGAACACCTCGTCGCCCTTCTTATAGCTCACATACACTTCTCCCGAGGGCGCGATCGCCACCCGGCAGGAGGCCGAGTCGGCAGAGCCGGGCACTTCCGCCCTGGTGGGAAAGCTTTGGCCGCCATCGCCGCTGGTGGCCACAACGATCACGCCCTCGCCGCGATCGGTGCCGGAGCCGCAAATGCCCTCGGCGTAGCAGAGGTGAACGGTTTCGCCGTCATCGGAAACCGCGATGCCGGTGCTGCACCGCGCGTCGGACTCATCGGTCAGGAGGGTCGGCGGATCGCTCCAGGTGACCCCGTTGTCGTTGCTGCGAGAGTAGCGGACCTGGAAAAAGTCGTTGACCCAGCTCACGTGGGCATTGCCCAGCCCGTCAAAGGCGAGGTCCGCGTAGTTTTGGGAATCGGGACCCGGATCGACCGGGACCGGCGCCCCGAAGGTGGCGCCTTGGTCGGCGCTGAAGAGAAATTGGATATTGTTGCCCTCGCCGTAGAGAATTCCCGGATTCAAGTCGGCGGAGGTGTCCAAGCTTTCCAGTTGGCGCGATGTATCGAGGTCATCGGTCAGGTTTCGTTCCGCCCCAAAAGGAGCCAAGTCCAGGGATTGAGCGAACAGCAAGTCTTCGCCAGGAGCGACGCCGTCGCCGGAAGCCCAGGCGGCATCGACTTGAAGGCTGCCCTCGCGGGCCGCCAGAAAATCGTGGACCCCACCGACGTTGAACCCGACGATCGTCGTGTCGTTCACCGGCTCCTCGGCTCCGAAGGCCAGGCTGTCGCCGGTCCGAAGCTCTACCAAAGCGGTCGCGTTGGTTCCGTCCAAGGTGGCCTGCACCACGATCTGGGGATCAACCGGCAGGGTCGAGGGAGGCGTGTAAAGACCGCTTGAAGCGGCGATGCTCCCATTTCCGGAGCCTCCCTCCACCGACCAAGTCACCGCCAAGCCGGCGGGGTCGGTGTTGAATTGGAGCGTCTCGCCCTTGCGGACGACGACCGGGCCCGGGGGATCGATGCTAAAGGCCGGAGGAGGATTGTCACCGCCCCCGTCTCCGCCGCAGGAAGCAAGTCCCATGAAAAGAAAGGCGAAAAGCCGGCAAATCGACCGAAGACTAGAACCCTTCATATCCCCTCCTCGGCAAGATGGTTGAATCATTGAAATTTTAGAATTTGGCGCGGAGGCCTGCAAGCAAAAGATAATTACTTCGTCTTCGGTTTAGTTAGTTGCCTTGGACCTTTTTCACCGCCGGCGGTTGCCAAGTGCCGTTGAGGATCGAGGGGCTTTCTTCCTGGGGCCAATACATCCGCATCATCGGAAGAAAACTCCCCTTCGGAGCCGGCAACCAGTTGGCTTCCTTGTCTTTGCCCGGCGATTGATTCTGGAAATAAAGCGTCAGCGAGCCGTCCGCGTTATATTTCAGGTCATTGCGGGGGCTCACGGTGAACTTATTCAAGGGATTGGGAACAAACCACCAGCCTTGATCGATCTGATACATGGTGATGGACCAGAATCCCTTGACCGGCGGCGTCTGCCCCTTGGGGAAGGTCAGGGTGTAGGCGTTGCTGCCCGTGAGCGCTTGGCCATCGCTGTCGACCTCGGTGTAAGGATAGACGGCGTCTTTCTCGAGGTTGGCCGGCCAGCCGAAGGCCGCCACGACCGCGCGTTTCATGTAGTCGGTGCCGTATTGGCCCAAGCCTTTGCTGATCACCCAACCATTGACCCGGGTCCCCTGGGCTTCTTTTTGCGCCGCAATTTTTTTCAGGGCTTCTTGGGGAAGGCCCTTCAAGGCCGCCTGGATCTCCGGGCTCAGCTTGGACAGCTGGAAAGGCTGACCCGGCACTAGGCCGATCTTGGCCATCTTCCCGACGATGGGAGCATCCTCCTTGGCCGGCGGAGCGTCTTCGGCCATCAGCTTCGCCATCCGATTGAAATACTCCTCGGTGCTCATGGCGAGGATCACCGTCTGGGGCTTGTCGGTCATGCTGAAGCCGGGGTTCGGATCCACCGGGGGAGCGACGTAGGTGTAGGGCTTCCCCCAAGCCGAGAGCGGCGTCAGCTTGTACTCGGACTGCAGCTTATTGACCTCGGCATAATCCTTCTCGGTGCCGTTGGCGTAGGTGCGCCCCAGAATGACCACATAGCGCGTCGGGAAGGGGATTTGCTTCATCCCCGCCGGGACCTGCCCTTTCCACGCCGGACCGGTGAGGAGATAATTGCCCCCCTTTCCGGCATTGGTTCGGGAGCCCAGGACATCGACGACCGGCATCCACAGGCTATACATGGGGAAAAGGAAAAAACGATTTCCCATGTCGGGATAGGAAAAAACCATGGGCTCCTTTTTGAGATCGACCCAGGCGACGGAGTAGAGAGTGTCGGCGTTGGGCGCCGAAACGCCGCGATAGTCCGCCGGAGGATAGCGCTTGACGTTCACGAAGGTGCCCATGGGTCCTTTGGTCTCTTCGACCTTGGAGACGTTGCTCATTTGGACTCGGGTGACCTCGGTGGTGAGCAAGGAGTACCCGTAGATGTAGGCTTCTTCGGCGATGGCCTTGGCTTCGGTGGTCGTGAGGGCATCGGCGCGCGAAGGCAGGAGGCAAGCCAACAGTGCTAAGCATAGGCCGAGCGATTTGAGAAAGGCGGCTAGACGCCAACGACCAAGACGATTCATGAAAACCTCCTCGTGAATTGAATTCCAAACCCAGGGCTATAATGAATTCCGAGAATTATAATGAATGGTTTCGATGGGGCAAATGAATTTCAGAAGAGAAGAAGACGGAGGTTCCATTTTTTAGTATTTTAGAGGCCGGGAGGACAAAAAATGAAAATCGCAAAATTCTCAGCCTTGGGCGTGGCTCTAACCCTGGTCTTGACGACGGCTCGCCCTTCCCCTGCCCAAATCGTGGATTTCGCCAGCAGTCCCGGTTACTCGAATATGATTAACAATATGATTTCCAATCATATTTGGAACACTTCGATGGCGAACTACACCAAGACCTACAATAAAGGAGGCTCGGGCAGCGCCTCCAAATCGCCATCTTCCGGTCAGCCCGCTACCTACCAAGTTCCGGCTTACCGCGCGTACCCGGCCGTCCAATTCAAATCGACCGGAACGCGGGTGACGCTGCAGGAATACCTCGATGCCATCCAGGGTCCCCCGGAGGTCAAGGCCGAAGCCAAGACATTGGTCTTGGATATTTTTCAGAAATACGAGGCCACCCGAGCCGCCAAGGAATACCCGAACGATTGGGCTTTGGCCTACGTTTCCTACGTTGGGCTCAATAGCCTGGTTTATAACGGAATCACCGAAAAACCGATTCTTCCCTTTGAGCAGAATGTCGGCCTGCGGGACGTGGTTGCGGAGTATGCCACCGACAATGGCGTTTTAACCAAGGTGCCCGACCGAAAAAAACAGGAATTCTACGAGCTCTTGGTGATGAGCGGCGGGCTCACTTATCATTTCTATGAGAAGGCCCTGCGCGAGAACAATGCCGAAGAGCTAAAGCAAATCAAAAGCGCCGCGGCCCAGAATTTGAAGATGGTTGGCCTCAAGCCTTAGCGGGACCTCCGCCGTCGGCGGGGGGCTCACCGCCAATTTCTCCATCTTCGGGATCGCCGCCACCATTCTCCTCGGCAGTGGGAGGACAATCGGCAATGGCCTTGTGCAAACAACCTTCCACCGCATCGCAGCTGTCGCCGGTGCAGACATCTTGATCGTCGCAGGACAAGGCGATGCCTTCGGCACACAGCCCTCCGTCACAGGACTCGAGCCCAGTGCAAACGTTTCCATCGTCGCAATCGACGTCCTCCTCGCATTCGGCCTCGCAGACGACGGCGTCATCCTGGCAGGTCTCGCCCGCACCGCAGCGATTGTCGCCGCAAGCGTTGGCTAGGCAGTCGTCGAGGCATAGACCAGCTGCCTCCTCGGCCGAGCAAGCTTGGTCGCCGCAGCTAGAGCCGCAATCCTCCGGGCAATCTTCAGCGGGAGAACAAAGGGCGTCGCCACAAGCCGGGGGCCCGCAGTCATCCTCGCAGGCTTCCCCGGGCTCGCAAGCCGAGTCGCCGCAATTTTTTCGCGTTCGGTCTTCGATGCGGGCAGCCAGGCCAACAGCAGGGACGGCGTTTGCCTTTGGCAAGCTCATTAGCCGCTCTCTCGATACGCTGCTTGCGTGTTTCAGCTTTCTTCGCCGATGTCACCCAACAAATCCATTCGTTGCGCGCAAGCGGGGTAATGTCTTCCCATGCGGCTTTAGCCGCTGACGTTGAGTTAATGGCTTCGCGCAAATCCGTCGGCATTCGATGCACTGGCCCAACAACGTCTCTTATCTTCATACCTGTATTCTTCCAAAAGATGGTGATCGTACGAATGTGGGGATTAAGCGGGAACGTAGCTCAACTTGATCACATCCTCGTCGATTCGATCATGAGCCATTAGACGGAGCCGCGGCCGGGGTCCGGCGAAATATGGCTTGCCGTGACCAAGCACGACGGGGTGCAGGTAGATTCGGTACTCGTCAATCAGAGCCATTTCGGTAAGGCTTTGCGCCAAGTCTGGTCCGGCAACTTCGATCTCCCCCTCGCGCTCGGCCTTCAACTCGCGAATCGCGCCCTCAAGGTCATCCTTAACAAGCCTGGCGTTGGGACCGACCGACTTCAACGAGCGCGAGACGACCCATTTCGGCTGTTTCCGCCAGGCCGCCGCGAAGGCGTGTCGCTCGGCGTCCCATTCCGGATGATCCTCGTCCCAGTATCGCATGATCTCGTACATTCGGCGGCCGTACACGCTGCCCGCCTGCCTCTGCGCCTCCTCAATGAAGTGGCGGAAGAGCCTGGGGCTTGGCCCAAACGCCATGTGGTCGACGTAGCCGTCCAGGGACTGGTTCATTCCGAACACGAGCTTAGCCATATCCAATTCCTTTCCTAGCGTGGCCCATTCCTTCTACTTCACCAATACCTTGCTTAGAAGTTTGCGCGGTGGTTCTTGAAATCCGCTGCCAAGATACAGCCGAAGCGCAGAGATGTTTTCGTGCCGCGCCCCGCCCATTCTAAATCGATTGCCAGGGGATGGCTTCTGAGACGTTAAACTCCGCCATCATCTCCAATAGTTCCGCGATTTCTGATTCATTTTCTTGCACCGCTTCGCCTTGGATCATCAGGGGATATTATTAGGCGGTCGGGCCCATTGATAGCGTGTTTTTTTGTGAAGGCGGGGGTTTGAATTCCGCTAATTATTATCCACATTCAGGTATAGGATTGCTTGCGAAATCAACACCGCCCATTACAGCACAGAAGCAGTCAAGAGGGTCCGTTCCCAGGCTGAGAGCGGTGCAACTCTGCTGGAGACCGAATTCGCTGGCATCCAGCGGCCCCGGCTCGGCGCTATTCTGGACCCAGGCATCAAGCTTGTGAATCGAATCCAAAAAAACGCTCTGAGGGACTGCGTGGGGCATGTCCCGGACAAGGTACAGCCTGTAAACATCCGACCTGTCCGCTTCGATAACACGTTCGGAAAATTTGAGAGCTTCAATCGGATAAAGCACGAGGTCCTTCAAGCCATGTATGTTTATCGTCGGCTTCTTTAACTCCGGGCCATATTCAGCTTTCCCCCATTCCCGACGGACATCTTTTGGACGTTCCGAGACATCGTAGGCCATGGCTCGTTCAAGCCTCTCCTCTTCTGTAGAGCCGCTTAATATGTACGCTCGATATTCCGGATCCGCAGGCGCTATCGCTGCCACCAAAGAGAAGATTCTTACCGCGGCAGTGGTTTCGAAAGGTGTAAGGTTTGTAAGTGGCGCCAAGTTTGTCTTAAACGCTTCGATATGGGTCAGCATGGTATTGAAGACTCCATTTCCACCGGAGACGAGAACGTAACCATCAAACGGAGCTCCAGCTTCGTCCACCAGAAATCCCGCCCCTCTTAGCACGCCTCTCGAGTAACCAAGCCCATAGGTTCCAGCAGGCGCGCCAAAGATATCGGTTACAAGGTCCTTTAGCTGATGGCCGGTCGCCAGATATCCGTTTCTGTTGTCTTTTGTGCTGTAGGACGAAATGAAATCCTCGTAGGGAAATATGGCGGAGCCGGGCGTCGGATTGTCCATGACGGCGGCGGCGTACCCCTCGTTAAGCAACGCGTTCATGAAAGGTTGAGACCAGAAAGTGACATGATCCGCTGGCTGGTCCGCTCTGCCGGGCGGTATTACGACGACAAACTTTCCATTCCAGTTCTCAGGCATCTTCAATAGATAGCTTGTAGGTATCTTGTGCAGCACCGATGTATTCACAAGCGAGCCATTGGAGCTGTAGGTCGCCCCTGCGCAGTTATGGCAACCGAGCACGAATGCGTGCGCGGTTAATTCCGGATTGTTCGCCACGCATGATGCATCCACGACACCGAATTGTTCGCGCTGCTCGTCCGTCATGTCGTTTAATTTATCGCACATCGAAGCCGTGGTTACCTGGGCATTTACCCTGCCCGCTGCGTGGGCTAAACGCGAAAGTCCGACAGGGCCGAAGAAAGAAATGACCATCAAGCCAAATGAAATTTTAGTAAGGTATCGCATTGGTTCTCTCCCCGAAAATGATATTGAAAGCTTCAAAAAGCGTGAGAGACGCCAAAGGCGAAGAAGCGGCTAGAAATTGAATATGGTTGGAATAACCCTTAGCCTAGAATCGATCCACTGACTCACTCGGATGAGGTTAATGGAACACCCTCGGCACCCACAAATATCTCAAATTCCCGAAAAATTATCTCAGGGCGACATCATTGTTTGCAAGGGTATTTTTAGGCCGAATGCCGCCAACGGTAACGGTGTCGATGCCGCCTATCAACTCGCGAGCGGAATCGAGCGTCTCCACGTCGATCTTAGGCTTACTGTAGCCATTGATCCAGAAAAGTCAGCGCAAGGTCGACGTTCGAGGACGCGAAGAACTGGGGATCCTCGTGGACAGCGCCGTCTAAAAGCATCAAAGTGACGCTGCCGCTTCCGAGGACGGGCAGCAAGGCGTCATATAAAAGCCGGCTTTGTTGGTATGGGACGGTGCAGTCGGCCTTGCCGTGCTGGATGAAGAAGGGCGGGTCGCCGGCAGTGACGTAGGTGATCGGATTCGCCTTCGCCGCCAGCCCCGGGACTGTTTGGATCTTCGCGCCCAAGTATTGAGATTCGGGGGAACTCGCCTGGTTATGATTGGCGGGGCAGCCGTTGGCCGAAGCCTGGGCGTCCATTTGCAATAAGTCGGTGGGGCTTCATACCTCCGTCTTCTAGATGTAGTTCCCCTGAGCGAGAAGCCGCGAAGCAGATAGGTCATATGCCCTATTGTGACTCGTGAGGCTCGCCCTTACCGTTTCCTCAAAATTCCATTCATTCACCAAAGGAGGCGTTATGAGAGTTTTGATCCGAATCGGATTTCTTGCATTGCTGCTGGCCATCGGAAATCGACCAGCTTCCGCCCAGGTGGCAACTTCCAACGGCAACCACGGCCTGGGTTGCTCTAACCGGACGGTGCAGGGCGCATGGGCCATCCAGGGCTCGGGGTCCTTCGTGCCGCCGGGCACGGCATTGCCTTTCGTCCTGGGGCAAGCGATCCCGGTCAATTTCCAGAATCTCGGAATCTTCGATGGTAAGGGGAAAGTGGTTCTGCCGACTGGGGTCGATGTGATTGGCGGAATCATCGAAAGGAACGTCCCCAACAGCGGCAGTTACTCGGTGAATTCTGATTGTTCGGGAGAAATGCGTCTGCTTACCGAGCATTCACCGGACCTCGGCGGGCCCCATGAACACCACATTCACCTGATGGTCGCCGATGACACAATTTACTTCACTTTTATGGATCCCGGAGCGACCGGTTCCGCCATCGGCAAGTTAATTCGCTAAATAGCTGGTAACAGGGGGGATTTGGGGGAATAGGCGCGGGGAGACTGAGAAGCACCATGGAAAATCGGACAGTTCTCCCCCCTTTTTTACCTTTTACGAGTCGCCGTGTTATTTTAGACATAGCAAGGAGGCTCGGTGACGGTGGACAGCGCGCGGCTTGCCCTACATTTTCTCGGTGAATCATTTGAACATGGCAATGCCCGGCAGTTGCGGACCCGAGCCATGGAGTATGCCGGCCGCCTCGTCGGCTTCGACCACGCCGCCTTCGCTTCCTACACCGATGATTTCTTCTCGGCCCCACCCCATTACATCAAGGTCTATTTGAGCAATCCCGGTTACCGCAAGGAGCTAAAACGAGCCTTCCAGGTATCCCGCCGACAATACGGAGCTTACGTCGACACCGAAGTTTTCTCCTTCAGCGAACGTAATAGAAGCCCTTTCTTCAATGAGATCCTTCGCGACAACGGAATTAGGGGACAAGTCGTCGCCGTGATCCATTTCGGGGGAGTGGTGTCCGGGGTCATTCACCTCAATCGCGAGGGCGGTGTCTTCAAGCCCTCTGATCTCGACAAGCTCATGCCGCTCTTCCGAGTCGTCGGCGCCGCCCATGCTGCCATCGAACCCAGCGTGTCAAGTCTGGGTTGCGGGCTCGGCAAGTTTTCGCTGACGCCACGCGAGCGCGAGATCGCTGGATTCATTGCCCAAGGCAAGATTAACCTCGACATTGCGGCGATATTGGGCCTTTCAGTGCACACCGTCCGGCGACAGGTGGAGTCCGTTCTGGCGAAGTGCGGCGTCTCGAGCCGGGCGATGGTCGCGACCTTGGTTGGCCAAGGACTCTCGACTTTACGCCAGCCCCCCAAATTGGCTCCTGGCATTCCGAGCGAGATACTCGAACAGGCTTGGGGTGACATGCAGAGTTCCATCCCCAGACTGGTTTGAACCAAATAAAAAGAAGCGAAGACTATTTTCGACTAGTTAAAAATTAAAATAACCCGCCGCCCGTCTTATCACTGTCCACGGCGCCGGGATCCCAGCCTTTCCTTGAGGCATGAGGCTGCAACCGCCGCCGGTATCAAGTGGAATGTTGGTGTTCGGGTTCACATTGGGATTGGCGCCAGGCGCAAGACAGACATCGCTGCCCGCAGGAGGGCCCAATACGTTGGGGCTCCGACAATCGCAATCTCCCTCATTTTCGACACCGTCTCCGTCAAGATCCGTGTCGCAGGCATCGCCTG
>DATEDP010000042.1 GCA_035281585.1 bacterium | reverse complement strand
CTTTCGACATGGTATCTCCTTTATCTGCCTTGAGACTTCGCGATGATTTCTTCGCCGATGTTCTTCGGCACGGCCTCGTAGAGACCGAACTGCATGGTAAACGTTGCCCGGCCCTGGCTCTGAGAGCGCAGATCGGTGGCATAGCCGAACATATTGGCCAGCGGCACCTGGGCCTTGATCACGTAAGAGCCGGCGCGAACCTCGGTGTTGAGGATCTTGCCCCGCCGGGAGTTGAGATCACCGGTGACCGAGCCCATGAAATCCTCGGGCACCACGACTTCAACGTCCATGATCGGCTCGAGCAAAACCGGATTGGCCTTGCGAGCGGCCTCCTTGACGCAGATCGAACCGGCGATCTTGAAGGCGATTTCCGAGGAATCAACGTCGTGAAAACTTCCGTCATAGAGGGTCGCCTTGACGTCGACGGTGGGATAACCGGCGAGCACGCCGCCTTCCAAAGCCTCTTGGACGCCCTTCCGAACCGCCGGGATGAACTCCCGCGGAATGACTCCGCCGACGATCGCGTCGACGAACTCGAAACCCTTGCCCCGCTCCAGCGGCTCGACCTTGAGCAAGACGTGGCCGTATTGGCCGCGACCGCCGGTCTGCCGGATATACTTCGTTTCGGCCTCGGCCGGAGTCGTGATCGTCTCGCGGTAAGCGACTTGGGGACGGCCGACGTTGGCGTCGACCTTAAATTCGCGCATCAAGCGGTCGACGATGATTTCCAAATGGAGCTCGCCCATGCCGGCGATAATCGTCTGGCCGGTCTCTTCGTCGATCCTCACCTTGAAGGAAGGATCTTCCTGGGCCAGCTTTTGGAGCGAAAGACCGAGCTTATCCTGGTCGGCCTTGGTCTTGGGCTCAATCGCGACGCTGATCACCGGATCGGGAAACTCGATCGACTCGAGCAGGATCGGCTTGGCCTCGTCGCAGAGGGTGTCGCCGGTGGTGGTGAACTTGAGGCCGACCGCAGCGGCGATGTCGCCGGCGCCGATGCCCTTGATCTCTTCGCGCTGGTTGGCGTGCATCCGGAGGATGCGGCCGATCCGCTCCTTGCGGTCCTTGGTCGCGTTGTAGACGTAGGAGCCGGCATCGAGGCGGCCCGAATAAACCCGGAAATAAGTGAGCTGGCCGACGAAGGGGTCGGTCATGATCTTGAAAGCCAGGGCCGAGAAAGGCTGCTTCTCGTCGGCGGCGCGAGTCTCGACTTGGTCGGGCTTGCGCGGAACCAGGCCCTCGACCGGCGGAATATCGAGCGGGCTCGGCAGGTAATCGACAACGGCATCGAGAAGCTGCTGGATACCCTTGTTCTTGAAAGCGGCGCCGCAGAGAACCGGCGTGATCTTCATCTTGACGGTGGCACTTCGAGCCGCCCGCTTCAGGTCTTCGTAGGAAATTTCTTGGCCGTGGAGGTATTTCTCCATCAGGGCCTCGTCGTGCTCGACGACGGCCTCGATCAGCTTGTCGCGGTAGCTCTTGGCCTGCTCGAGATAATCGGCCGGAATTTCGGTCTCTTCGAATTTGGCGCCGAGCGAGCTTTCGTCGAAGCGAATGGCCTTCATTTGCAGCAGATCGATGACGCCCTGAAACCGGTCCTCGGCGCCCATCGGAATCTGGAAGCAAACCGGATTGGCCCGCAGCCGCTCGTCCATCTCCTTCACCGCCCGGTAGAAATCGGCGCCGGTGCGGTCCATCTTGTTGATGAAGGCGATTCGCGGAACGTGATACTTGTTGGCTTGACGCCATACCGTCTCGGACTGGGGTTCGACCCCGCCGACCGAGCAAAACACGCCGACCGCGCCGTCAAGGACCCGCAGCGACCGCTCGACTTCGATGGTGAAGTCGACGTGGCCCGGCGTGTCGATGATGTTGACCCGGTGGTTCTTCCAGAAGCAGGTGGTGGTCGCCGAGGTGATGGTGATCCCCCGCTCCTGCTCCTGTTCCATCCAGTCCATCACGGCCGTGCCTTCATGGACCTCGCCGATCTTGTGCGAGACCCCGGTGTAATACAGGATCCGCTCCGTCGTCGTGGTCTTACCGGCATCGATGTGGGCCATGATGCCGATATTCCGTGTTTTGGTTAATGGATACTCAGCCATAAAAACAGGGCCCGCAAAAACCGCGGGCCCTTTCCTTCAAATCTTACCATCGATAATGCGCAAAAGCCTTATTGGCCTCGGCCATCTTATGGACGTCTTCGCGTTTCTTGACCGCGGCGCCGCGATTGTTGAGGGCGTCGAGGATTTCGCCGGCCAGCCGGTCGGCCATCGTCTTCTCGCCGCGCTCGCGGGCATAGTCGACCAACCAGCGCAGACCCAGCGAGACCCGGCGCTCCGGCCGGACTTCCATCGGAACCTGGTAGGTCGCGCCGCCGACCCGGCGGCTGCGGACTTCGACCACCGGCTTAATATTTTCCAAGGCTTGCTTGAAAAGCTTCATCGGATCGTCGTTGAGCTTGCCGGCGACGATGTCGAAGGAGCCGTAGACGATGCCCTCGGCGGTGCTCTTCTTGCCCTGGAGCATAACCTTGTTGACCAGCTTGCTGATCAGCTTGTCGTGGAACTTAGGCTCGGGAAGAATCTTCCGCTGAGCGGTGGTGCCTTTGCGCGACATAATTATTTAGGCCTCTTGGCGCCGTACTTGGAGCGCGATTGGCGGCGCTTCTCGACGCCGGTGGAGTCGAGGGTGCCGCGAACGATGTGATAGCGCACGCCGGGGAGGTCCTTGACGCGGCCGCCGCGAATCAACACAACCGAGTGCTCTTGCAGGTTATGGCCTTCGCCCGGGATGTAGGAGGTCACCTCGATCCCGTTGGTGAGGCGCACGCGGGCGACCTTGCGAAGAGCCGAGTTCGGCTTCTTGGGGGTCGTCGTATAGACGCGGACACAGACGCCGCGCTTCTGCGGACAGCGTTGCAGGGCCGGGGCCGTCCCCTTGTAGCGGGTCGCCTTGCGGCCGATGCGGATCAGTTGGTTAATCGTTGGCATAAGCTCGTTCCAATGACGCAAAAGATCCCCGGATGACGCCTAACCCTCCAAATCGGGGCTAGAGCCTCGTCTTGGGATCAAAAAATTATGTTTAATTTCAATTAGTTAGCTTGTCTACTGACAGGCCAGCCAAAAATAGGCGCGTTACGTATCACGTGCCTTTTGAATCTGTCAAGGCAGATCGGTACGAATCTGCCCAGCAAATTCAAGCGTTTAAGCCTTCGACGGGCTCCCCCGCCGCGGTTCTTAAGCGCTCAGGTTACTGGTGGCCGCCACCGGGGCTTGTTCTTCCCCGGTTTCGTCCACTTCCATCTTCAAATCACGGTACTGCCGCAGTCCGGTACCGGCCGGAATGAGGCGGCCCATAATCACATTTTCCTTCAAACCGCGCAAGTGGTCGACTTTCCCCGAAACCGCCGCCTCGGTAAGGACGCGGGTGGTCTCTTGGAAGGAAGCCGCCGAGATGAAGGACTCGGTCGAGAGCGAGGCCTTGGTGATGCCGAGGAGCATCGGCTCGCCGGAAGCCGGCTTGCCCTTCTTGGCCCGCACCTGGGCGTTGACGCGCTCGAACTCGTCGCGCTCCACCTGGTCGTCCAGCAGAAGGTTGGTATCGCCGGCGTCCTTGATTCGGACCTTGCGCAGCATCTGCCGCACGATGGTCTCGATGTGCTTGTCGTTAATCTTGACGCCCTGCAGACGATAGACTTCTTGGATTTCGTCGACCAGGTACTTGGCCAGGGCCTTTTCGCCCAGGACCTTCAGAATGTCATGGGGGTTGGACGAGCCATCCATCAGGGGCTCGCCGGCCTTGACGAAGTCGCCCTCGCGGACCGCCAAGTGCTTGCCCTTGGCGACCAAGTACTCATTGGGCTCGCCGACTTCGGGCGTGACCACGACCTTCCGCTTGCCCTTGGTGTCCTTGCCGAAGCTGACCACGCCGTCGACTTCGGCGATGATCGCGACTTCCTTGGGCTTGCGAGCTTCGAAGAGCTCGGCGACCCGGGGAAGACCGCCGGTGATGTCCTTGGTCTTGGTGGTTTCGCGCGGGATCTTGGCGATGACGTCGCCGGCGATGACCGGCTGGCCTTCCGACACCGTGATGTTGGCGCCGATCGGCAGGAGGTAGCGGGCTTCGTTCTTCGAGTTGGGCAGCTTTTGAGTCTGGCCGCGCTCGTCCTTGATCGACACCCGGGGCCGGAGATCGGCCTGCTTGGCCTCGGTGATGACCTTGCGGGAGAGACCGGTGACTTCGTCGACTTGCTCCTGCATGGTGCTGCCGTCGACGATGTCGCCGAATTTCACGACGCCGTCGACCTCGGTGAGAATCGGGATCGAGTAGGGATCCCATTCCGAGAGCAGGGTCTTGGGCGGAACCCGTTGGCCTTCCTTGACCAGGAGCTTGGCGCCGTAGGTCAGAGTATACTTCTCGCGCTCGCGGCCGGCATCGTCGACGATGGCCAGCTCGCCGTGGCGATTCATGACGGTCAACGAGCCTTCGCGGTTGGTGACGGTCTTGACTTCGATCAGCTTGACCACGCCCTCGTTGCGGTTATCCAAGGTCGATTGCTCGGCCCGCCGGCTGGCGGCGCCGCCGACGTGGAAGGTCCGCATGGTGAGCTGGGTGCCGGGCTCGCCGATCGCTTGGGCCGCGATGACGCCCACCGCCTCGCCCAAGTTGACCAATTGACCGCGAGCCAAGTCGCGGCCGTAGCAGAGCGAGCAGACGCCCCGCGGCGATTGGCAGGTGAGCACCGAACGGATGCGCACCTTTTCGATGCCGGCATCCTGAACGATATCGACGCGTTTTTCGTCGATCTCGGTACCGGCCTTGACCAGCAATTCGCCGGAGTACGGGTCCTTGACGTCATCCAAGACGACGCGGCCGAGGATGCGGTCGCCCAACGGCTCGATGATTTCGCCGCCTTCCACCAGCGGCGACATCCAGATGCCGTCCAAAGTGCCGCAGTCGTTCTCGGTGATGACCATGTCTTGAGCGACGTCGACCAAACGCCGGGTAAGATAACCGGAGTTGGCGGTCTTGAGAGCGGTATCGGCCAAGCCTTTGCGCGCGCCGTGGGTCGAGATGAAGTACTGCTGCACGGTCAGACCTTCGCGGAAGTTGGTCGTGATCGGCGTTTCGATGATCTCGCCCGAGGGCTTGGCCATCAATCCGCGCATACCGGCGAGCTGCCGCATCTGCATCGCGGAACCGCGGGCTCCGGAGTCGGCCATGATGTAAATCGGATTGAAGCTCGGCAGGGTCTTCTCGCTGCCGTCCTCTTGCTCGACCTTCTCGGTGCTCATCTGCTTGAGCATTTCGTTGGCGATGGCCTCGGTGACCTGGGCCCAGATGTCGACGATCTTGTTGTAGCGCTCACCGTCGGTGATCAGGCCGTCGATGTACTGGTTCTCGACGTCGCGGACCTCGTTGTAAGCGTTCTCGAGCATGCCGCTCTTGGCCGAGGGGATCTTCATGTTGTCGAGGCAGATCGAGATGCCGGCCTTGGTCGAGTATTTGAAGCCGATGTCCTTCAAGCGGTCGGCCAAGATGACGGTCTCCTTGTTGCCGGCGACGCGGTAGCAGCGGTCGACCAGCTCGGCGATCGACTTCTTGTCCATCGTCTTGTTGATGACGCTGAACGGAATCGCCGAAGGGATGATTTCGGAGAGCAAGATGCGGCCGGTGGTGGTCTCGATGCGCTCGCCGTTGATGCGCACCTTAATTTTGGCCTGAAGATCGAGGGTCTTGGTCTCGTAGGCCAAGGCCACTTCCTCGGGGCTGGCGAAGACCCGGCCCTCGCCCTTGGCGTGAAGCCGCTCGCGGGTCATGTAATAAATGCCGAGGACCATGTCCTGGGTCGGGACGATGATCGGCTTGCCGCTGGCCGGCGAGAGGATGTTGTTGGTCGACATCATCAGGACCCGCGCCTCGAGCTGAGCTTCGACCGAAAGCGGCACGTGGACCGCCATCTGGTCGCCGTCGAAGTCGGCGTTGAAGGCCGCGCAAACCAGCGGGTGGAGCTGGATCGCCTTGCCCTCGACCAACACCGGCTCGAAGGCCTGGATGCCGAGGCGGTGCAAGGTCGGCGCGCGGTTGAGCAGGATCGGATGCTCTTGGATGACTTCATCCAAGACGTCCCAAACTTCGGGCAATTGCTTCTCGACCATCTTCTTGGCGCTCTTGATGGTGGAGACGTAACCGCGCATCTCGAGCTTGTGATAGATGAAGGGCCGGAACAGCTCGAGGGCCATGATCTTGGGCAAGCCGCATTGGTGCAGCTTGAGATTGGGGCCGACGACGATGACCGAACGGCCGGAGTAATCGACGCGCTTGCCGAGCAGGTTCTGGCGGAAGCGGCCCTGCTTGCCCTTCAGCATGTCGGAGAGCGAGCGGAGCGGACGGCGGTTGGGGCCGGTGAAGACCTTGCCGCGGCGGCCGTTGTCGAAAAGGGCATCGACCGCCTCTTGCAGCATCCGCTTCTCGTTGCGGATGATGATGTCGGGCGCGTTGAGTTCCATCAGCCGCTTGAGGCGGTTGTTCCGGTTGATGACCCGGCGATACAAATCGTTGAGATCGCTGGTGGCGAAACGGCCGCCTTCCAGCGGAACCAGCGGGCGGAGATCGGGCGGGATGACCGGGATGACTTCCATCATCATCCACTCCGGCTTGTTGCCGGAATCGCGGAAGGCTTCGACGACCTTGAGGCGCTTGGCGATCTTCTTCTTGGTGGCCTCGCTCTTGGTCTTGGTCAAATCCTTGCGCAGCTTCTTGGCCAGCTCGTCGCAGTCGATCTTGCGCAGGATCTCGAGGATGGCGTCGCCGCCCATCCGGGCGGTGAAGCCGTCGAGGAACTCCTCGCGGGCTTTCTGGAACTTATCCTCGGTCAGGATGTCGCCCTCGGCCAGGCTGCTGGTGCCGGGATCGGTGACGACATAGGCCTCGCAGTACAGGACTTTTTCCAGATCCTTGAGGGTCATGTCGAGGATGGTGCCGATCCGCGAAGGCAGGCTCTTCAGGAACCAGATGTGGGCGACCGGGGTGGCCAGATTGATATGGCCCATCCGCTCGCGGCGAACCTTGGACTGGATGACCTCGACGCCGCATTTCTCGCAGATGATCCCGCGGTGCTTCATGCGCTTGTACTTGCCGCAATTGCACTCGTAGTCCTTCACCGGGCCGAAGATCTTGGCGCAGAAGAGGCCGTCGCGCTCCGGCTTGAAGGTGCGGTAATTGATGGTCTCGGGCTTCTTCACCTCGCCGTGCGACCAGGAGCGGATCATCTCGGGCGAAGCCAGCGAGATCTTGATCCCGGTGAAGGACAGCGGATCTTTCGGTTTTTCGAAGAAGTTCTGGATATCCATAATGTTCTCTTGATCCCTACTTGTAGGGGCGACCCTCGCGGTCGCCCGCAGCACGGGCACCCGCAAGGGGTGCCCCTACATTATTTATCCTCAATGAGCTCCACGTTGAGAGCCAAGCTTTGCAATTCTTTCACCAGCACGTTGAAGGACTCGGGCAGGCCCGGTTCGAGGGTGTTGTCGCCCTTGACGATGGCCTCGTACATCCGGGTCCGGCCGATGACGTCGTCGGACTTCACGGTCAGGAACTCCTGCAGCGAATAGGCGGCGCCGTAGGCCTCCATCGCCCAGACTTCCATTTCTCCGAGCCGCTGACCGCCGAACTGGGCCTTGCCGCCGAGCGGCTGCTGGGTGACCAGCGAGTAAGGTCCGATCGAGCGGGCGTGGATCTTGTCGTCGACCAAGTGGTGGAGCTTCAAGATATACATGATGCCCACCGTGACCGGCTGCTCGAAGGCCTCGCCGGTGCGTCCGTCGAAGAGCACCGTCTGGCCCGACTCCGGCAGATCGGCGAGCTTCAGCATGTCCTTGATCTCGCTTTCCTTGGCGCCGTCGAAGACCGAGGTCGCGGTGTGGATGCCGCGATAGACCCGGCGAACGACGTCGAGAAGCTCCTTCTGGCTGAGCGACTCGAGCTGCTCCAAAGCGGCCAGGTTCTTGCCATAGGCCTTCTTCAGGAAGGCGATCAGGTTCTCCTTGCTCTGGGCCTCTTCGACGATCTTTTGGATCTTCTCGCCGAGACCGCGAGCCGCCCAACCCAAATGGACCTCGAGGATCTGACCGATGTTCATACGCGAGGGAACGCCCAGCGGATTGAGCACGACCTCGACCGGCCGGCCGTCTTCCATATAAGGCATGTCCTCGACCGGCAGGATCCGGGAGATGACGCCCTTGTTGCCGTGGCGTCCGGCGACCTTGTCGCCGACCGAGATCTTGCGCTTGATGGCGACGTAGACCTTGACCATCTTGATGACGCCCGGCGGCAGCTCGTCGCCCTTCTTGAGCTTGTTGATCTTCTGGTCGAAGACCATCTTCGAGAACTCGACCTGCTCTTCCATGCCTTCGAAGAGCTCGCTCAACTCGGCTTCGATGTCGTCGCCGTCCTGAACGGTGATCTCGGACCACTTGCCCACCGGCATCTGGTCGAGGATCGCGTTGGTGATGCTCTTGCCCTTGGTCAGGTAGACCTTGTCGGTCTCGTCATCGACGACCTTGGAGGAGCTGGTGCGGCCGACCAGGAGACCGCGGATCTTCTTGGCCGAGCTTTCCTGGAGGATCTTGATCTCGTCGTCCAAGTCCTTGCGGAGCTTCTCCGACTCGGTGCTCTGGATCTCCTTGGCCCGGTCGTCGAGCTCGGCACCCTCGCGCGAGAAGACCTGAGCGTCGATGATAATGCCGCTGACGCCCGGCGGAACGCGGAGGGAGGTGTCCTTCACGTCGCCGGCCTTTTCGCCGAAAATCGCGCGGAGCAGCTTCTCTTCGGGCGAAAGCTGGGTCTCGCCCTTGGGAGTGATCTTGCCGACCAGGATGTCGCCGGGCTTCACCTCGGCGCCGATCCGGATCATGCCGGAGTCGTCGAGGTCCTTGAGGGCCTCCTCGCCGACGTTGGGAATGTCGCGGGTGATCTCTTCCTTGCCGAGCTTGGTGTCGCGGGCGACGCACTCGAACTCCTCGATGTGGATCGAGGTGAAGATGTCGGTCTTGACCAGATCCTCGGAGAGCAGGATCGAGTCTTCGAAGTTGTAACCGCCCCAAGGCATGAAGGCGACCAGGACGTTTTGGCCCAAGGCCAAATCGCCCAATTCGCAGGAAGGTCCGTCGGCGAGAGTGTCGCCCTCCTTCACCTTCTGCCCGGCCTTCACCACCGGCTTCTGGTTGTAGCAGGTGTTTTGGTTGGAGCGGCGGTACTTGATCAAATTATAGATATCGACTTCGCTGGTCTCTTTGCGGCTGGTCTTCTCGGCCTTGACCACGATGCGGGTCGCGTCGACGCTCTGGACGACGCCGGAGCGGCGGGCCCGGATGCAGACGCCGGAATCGTCGGCGACCTTGCGCTCGACGCCGGTGCCGACCAGCGGGGTCTCGCTGCGGAGCAGCGGGACGGCCTGGCGTTGCATGTTCGATCCCATCAAGGCGCGGTTGGCGTCGTCGTGCTCGAGGAAGGGGATCAGCGAGGCCGCGATCGAGACGAGCTGGTTGGGCGATACGTCCATCAGCTCGACTTCCTTCGGCTGGACCAGAACGAACTCGCCGTTCTTCCGGCAGCTGACCAGGTCGCTCTGGAAATTGCCCTTCTCGTCGATCTCGGCGTTGGCCTGGGCGATGTAGTAGCCCTCTTCGTCGAGGGCCGAGCAGTAGATGACCTCGTCGGTCACCCGGCCTTCGGCGGCCTTGCGATAAGGCGTCTCGATGAAGCCGAACTCGTTGACCCGGGCATAGCTCGAGAGCGAGGCGATCAGACCGATGTTCGGACCTTCGGGCGTCTCGATCGGGCAGATCCGGCCGTAGTGGGTCGGGTGAACGTCGCGGACTTCGAAGCCGGCGCGCTCGCGGGTCAGACCGCCCGGTCCCAAGGCCGAAAGACGGCGCTTGTGGGTGACTTCGGAGAGCGGGTTGGTCTGGTCCATGAACTGCGAGAGCTGGCTGGAACCGAAGAACTCCTTGACCACCGCCGAAACCGGCTTGGGGTTGATCAGGTCATGGGGCATGAGGGTCTCGATCTCTTGGAGGCTCATGCGCTCCTTGATCGCCCGCTCCATCCGGACCAAGCCGATGCGGTATTGGTTCTCGAGCAGCTCGCCGACCGCGCGGACGCGGCGGTTGCCCAAGTGATCGATATCGTCGACCTGGCCGAAGCCGTCCTTGAGGTTCACCAGGTACTTGATGGTGTCGAGGATGTCTTCCTTGCGCAGGGTCGTGATCTCGAGCGGGACATTGAAGCCGAACTTGTGGTTGATCTTCAGCCGGCCGACCTTGGAGAGGTCGTAGCGCTCGGGGTTGAAGAAAAGGTTCTCGAAGAAGGCGGTCGCCGTCTCGACGGTCGCCGGATCGCCGGGCCGCAGTCGGCGATAGATCTCGGTGATGGCCTCCTCGCCGGTCGGGACCTTGTCGATGAGCAAGGTGTTGCGGAGATAGGGGCCGACGTTGAAGTTGTCGATGAAGAGCAGCGGGATCTCGGCGATCTTGCGCTTGCGGATCTCGTCGAGCTTCTCCTCGGTCAGGACTTGGTTGCACTCGAGGATGACCTCGCCGGTCGACTTGTCGACGATGTCGTGGGCCGCCGGCCGGCCAATGACGTCTTCGTTCTCGACCGGGATCTCGGTGACCTTGGCCTTCTGCAATTTCTCGATGGCCGACTGGTTGAACTTGCGGCCCTTCTTCACCAAAACCTCGCCGGTCTTGGGATGCTTGATGTCCTTGGCCGCGCGCTGCATGGCCAGGACCTCGGGCTCGACGTTCTTGAAGAGGTTCTTGCCCTCGTAGGTCACGACCTCGGTCTTGTAGAAGTAGTTCAGCATGGCCTCGGTGTTGAGGCCGAGAGCGCGGACCAAAACGGTGACCGGCAATTTGCGGCGGCGGTCGATCCGGACGTAGACGATGTCCTTGGGATCGAACTCAAAGTCGAGCCAGGAGCCGCGGTTGGGGATGATCCGGGCCGAATAGAGCAGCTTGCCCGAAGAGTGGGTCTTGCCCTTGTCGTGCTCGAAGAAGACGCCGGGCGAGCGGTGGAGTTGGGAGACGACGACCCGCTCGGTGCCGTTGATGATGAAGGTGCCGGTGTCGGTCATCAGCGGGATTTCGCCGAAGTAAACTTCCTGCTCCTTGACGTCGCGGATCGAGCGGCCGCCGGCGTCGTCGCTGACGTCCCAAACGACCAGGCGGACGGTGACCTTGAGCGGCGCCGAATAGGTCATGCCGCGCTCGCGGCATTCGTTCATTTCATAGGCCGGGCGCTCGAAGCGGTAGGAAACGAACTCGAGGCTGGCGGTCTGGTTGAAGTCGCGAATAGGAAAAACACTCTTGAAGACGCCTTGCAGGCCGGTGTCTTCGCGCGATTCCGGCGCGACGTCGGCCTGGAGGTACTTGTCGTAGCTGAGCTTCTGGATCTCGATCAAGTTGGGCAGCTCGACGACCTTTTCGATCTTCGAAAAATCTTTTCGTAAAATGCCGGCGGGGACGTGGGAGGAACTCATCGACTCTCCTGTCGGGGCTTGCAGCCTGGATAAAAATTAAAAAAACCAAAAAAGGCAGGTTCCCCCCTCACTGGAGGGGGAAACCCGCGAAACGAATACCGTCGAGAGACTACTTGACCTCGACCTTGGCGCCAGCCTTCTCGAGCTGGTCCTTGAACTTGGCGGCGTCTTCTTTGCTGACGCCTTCCTTGACGTTCTTGGGAGCGCCTTCGACCAGATCCTTCGCCTCCTTGAGGCCCAAGCCGGTGATGGCCCGGACTTCCTTGATGACGTTGATCTTGTTGTCGCCGGCATTGGTCAGGACGACGGTGAACTCGGTCTGCTCTTCGGCCGCCGCGGCAGCGCCGCCGCCACCGCCGCCCGCCATCACCGCCACCGGGGCGGCCGCGGAGACGCCAAACTTCGTCTCGAAGGCCTTCACCAGTTCGGCGACTTGGAGGAGGGTCATGCTTTCGATGGTTTCCAGAATATCTTCAGCTTTAACGATAGCCATTTTGTAATTCCTTATTTCAAAAAAATTAATGAGTGTTGGTTATGCGGTTTTCTTGTCGCGGATGGCCGCCAAAACGGTGGCCAGTTGCCTGGGCAACGCGCTCATGACGTTCACCAAGTTCTGCGCCGGGGCGTTCAACGAACCCAGCATCTTGGCGAGCATCTCTTCGCGCGAAGGGAGCTTGGAAAGGGTTTCGACGTCGGCCGCCTTCATCATCTTTCCAGACATGAAGCCGCCCTTGATCTTGGCCTTCTCGAACTCCTTGGCGAACTTGACCAGGATCTTGGCCGGAGCCACCGGGTCGCTCTCGCTGGTCACGACCGCGGTCGGACCGACGAAAAGCTCGCTCAGCGGCTCCATCGGAGTGCCTTTCAAGGCCAAGGTGGCGAGGGTGTTTTTCAGCACCTTCACCTCGGCTTTGGTCTGGCGGAGCTCCTGGCGCAACTTGGTCAATTCGCTGACCTTGAGGCCTTGGTATTCCGCGAGAAGGGTCACGCAGGTCTTCTGAAAGCGCTCTTTGAGCGCTTCGACTTCCTGGGCCTTCTCCGTTCGGTTCATTTTCCCTCCATGAGAGATTTAGGTTTTTGTCCTAAATGAGTGAATCAGAGAGGGAAAATCCCGTCTCGGTGGGCGCTTTCGCCTTAATTTCCCGAAGGAAAACCCACGGTCTTGGACGCACTCATTCACTTTTCAAACAGCAAAAACTAACCGCGCACCGCCGTGTTCGGGTCGATGCGGATCCCCGGGCTCATGGTCGCGCTGATCGCAACGCCGCGGAGAAAGGTTCCCTTGCTCGACGAGGGCTTGGCCTTGACCACCCCTTCGATCAAAGAGAGCATGTTTTCTTTAATCTTTTCAGCGCCAAAGGAAAGCTTGCCAATGGGAGCGTGGACGATCCCGGCCTTTTCGTTGCGGAATTCGACCTTGCCCGCCTTGAGGTCTTTCACAGCTTTTCCGATGTCGAAGGATACCGTTCCCACTTTTGGGTTGGGCATCAGGCCACGCGGACCCAATACTTTGCCCAACTTACTGACAGCCACCATCATATCGGGTGTAGCAACCACTTTGTCAAAGTCCATCCAGCCGCCTTGGACCTTCTCGATCAGGTCGTCGGCCCCGACGAAATCGGCGCCGGCCTCCTGGGCCTCCTTCTCCTTGCCGCCCTTGGCGAAGGCCAAAACCTTGACCGCCTTGCCCAGGCCGTGCGGCAGGGCCACCGCGCCACGGACCAATTGGTCGGTCTGCTTGGCATCGATGCCCAAACGGAGGGCCACTTCCACCGTCTCATCGAATTTGGCCGACTTCATGCTTTCGAGCATCTTGACGGCCTCGTCGAGGGTGTATTTTTTGTCGGGATCCACGTTTTTCGCGGCGTTCTTGTATTTCTTTCCAGCCATAAAATCCTCTGAGTCTATTTCCCTTCGCAAATTTTTCGAATTTGCTGCGCGGCTCGGCTAAGCCGAGCCTTACTTAATTTCGATTCCCATGCTCCGGGCGGTGCCTTCGACCGTGCGAACCGCGGCGGCCAGATCCCGAACATCGAGGTCGGGCATCTTGAGCTTGGCGATCTCTTCGACTTGGGCCTTGGTGACCGTCCCGACCTTGTTCTTGTTGGGAACGCCCGATCCCTTTTGGATCTTGGCGGCCTTGATCAACAGGATGCTAGCCGGCGGAGTCTTGGTCACGAAGGTGAAAGAACGGTCCTGATAGACCGTGATCACCACCGGGATGATGAGGCCGGCGTCTTTTTGGGTCCGCGCGTTGAACTGCTTGCAGAACTCCATGATGTTGACGCCGTGCTGACCCAAGGCCGGTCCGACCGGCGGAGCCGGGTTGGCCTGTCCGGCCGGGCACTGCAACTTGATGAACGCCTGAACTTTCTTAGCCATACGAAATCCTTGCACGCGGGCGGGCGCGAGGCCCGCCCCTACTGATTAATTTTTCTCCACCTGCATGAAGTCGAGCTCGATCGGCGTGGAGCGGCCGAAGATGCTGACCAAAACCTTGAGCTTGCCCTTCTCGGGGTTCACTTCCTCGACGATGCCATTGAAGGTCGCGAAAGGACCGTCGACGACCCGGACCGATTCGCCCTTCTCGAAGCTGACCTTGGGCTTGGGCCGGAGGGTTCCCTCGTCGATCTGCTGGGTGATCCGGCGGACTTCCTCTTCCGGCACCACCGGCGGATGGGTGCTGTTGCCAACGAAGCCGGTGATCTTGGGCGTATTCTTGATCAAGTGCCAGGTGTCGTCGTTGAGCTCCATCTTGACCAGGATGTAGCCGGGGAAGAACTTGCGCGAGGTGGTCTTCTTCACGCCCTTCTTCATTTCGACGACGTTTTCCGAAGGCACCAGGACCTCGGAGAACATGGTGTCCTTGCCGAGGGCGCGAACGCGTTCTTCCAGCGCCAGTTTGGCCTTCTGCTCGAATCCCGAATAGGTATGTACGACGTACCACTGATGCGTCATAAGATCTTAAGTCCCGTTAAAGCGTGAGCAAGCTCCGCGTCAAAGTTCCCCAAAGGGCATCGAAGCCAAACAGCATCATCGAAGCGATGCTAACCATCACGACGATGACACCGGTCGAAGCCACGGTTTCCTGCATCGTCGGCCAAGTCACCTTGGAAAGCTCGGTCGCGACCTCCCCCAGGAAGGTGTAGGCCTTGGGGTTGCGCCGCACATAGATGAGAGCGCCGAGGGCCACCGCCAGCGCGATCAAGGCCGGCAAGCTGAGCGGCCAATTTTCCATGACCGGCAGGCGGAAGATGTCCCAAACCTGAAGCAGCAGGTGCCGCAACAGGTACCAAACCACCAAAGCCGCCAGGGCCAGGGAGAAGTCGATGTATTTTTTAAATCGCTCCATCTTGGTTTTTCATCTCAATTAGCAGGAGAGACAGGGATCGAACCTGCAACCCCCGGTTTTGGAGACCGGTGCTCTACCAATTGAGCTACTCTCCTATTCTTTCTCCCCTCCTTTGTAAGGAGGGGGTTGGGGGGAGGTAGAGGGTTGGCAAGTATGCGACGCTCTACCCCTCCCTAAACTAGTTCGGATAATGTCTTTCACACTACCGCGGAGTTTGCCTGGCGCCATTAAGGCGCCAGTTTCCTCCTTGCTCCCCTTACAAAGGGGAGGGAACAATCTATTACTTCGTCTCCTTGTGCGAAGTGTGCTTGCGGCAGAAGCGGCAGTACTTGCTTCGCTCAAGGCGATCGGGGGTCGTGGTCTTGTTCTTCTTGGTGGAGTAGTTGCGGTTCTTGCAAACCGTGCACTCCATTTGAATGATGTTACGCATAAGATGTCCTAAGGCGGGCGACCGCAAGGGTCGCCCCTACAATTATTCAATGATCTCGGTGCAGACGCCGGCGCCGACGGTGCGGCCGCCTTCGCGGATCGCGAAGCGCATTTCCTTCTCCAACGCCACCGGCGTGATCAGCTCGACCGTGATCGCCACGTTGTCGCCAGGCATCACCATCTCGACCCCCGCCGGCAATTCCACCACCCCCGTCACGTCGGTCGTCCGAACGTAAAACTGCGGCCGATAGCCCTTGAAAAACGGCGTGTGCCGCCCGCCCTCTTCCTTCGACAGGACGTAAACCTCCGCCTTGATCTTCTTGTGCGGCGTGATCGAGCCCGGCTTCGCCAACACCTGCCCGCGCTCCACTTCTTCTTTCTTGGTCCCGCGTAGCAAGGCCCCGATGTTGTCTCCCGCCCGACCCTCGTCGAGCAGCTTCCGGAACATCTCAACCCCGGTGATGACCGTCTTCTGGGTCGGCTTGAATCCCACGATC
>DATEDP010000041.1 GCA_035281585.1 bacterium | reverse complement strand
TCGAGCTACTCAGGCCGAGAAATCCGCTTCGCAATAAAACTTAGTGGCTTCCTTCGTCAGCCCCTAAGTTTTTTGCTCCGACGGATTTCTCGGCCTTCGTACGCCCTCCCTCCTGCAGAGATATTTTGAGAAGGGTCCCCGCCCCCAACCCCCGGCCTACCGTCAAAGAAGAAGCTTGGGCACAAAACCATTTCGCGCTTCTGCCCAAGGTAGGTCGGGGAGCCCGGGGACATTCTCCGAACGGCTTTGGGGCCATCGATCACCCTAAAGCATCCAATAGATATCGATGGACCAAGCTTTCCCCGGCCCGGCTTGAGGGCCGGGGAAAAAAGTGAGGAGGATGTCCCCGGGCTCCCCGACCGGGCAAGAACGCTTAAACAACGCGCTGAGGTCCACGCACGCAATCGCAAGCAGCCGGAAGAACGCTCGACGACGAAAGTAAATCCGGCTATGAGCCGGGGCGATGCGCATGATCGGCACCATCGCGAATTCGGCCCAGGCCAAGAGTTTCAGCGACTTTCTCCTGGTCAAGGGAATCCCCAACCAGGTCGAAGTCGACGGAGGTCAGGCCCAAGTCTGGGTTCATGACGATGCCCACCTGGCCGAAGCCGAAAAGCTCTTTGCCGAATTCCAACAGGATCCTCGGAACCAAGCTTTCTACGGAGCCTCTGGCCAAGCCGCTGAAATTCGCTCCATCAAACGGAAGCTCGACAAAAAATCCCGCGTCATCGACGTGCGGACTCACTGGCACCGTCTCGATACCAGCCTGAGCCCGGTCACCGCAGTCTTGATCGGGCTCAGCGTGGCGCTGACCCTGCTTTCCTACGCCGACACCACCGGCCGCTGGATCGACTATTTCTATATCAGCAACTACCAGATCGTCGGGCCCTACCTCCAATGGCGAACCGATTTGCCTGAGGTTCTTCACGGCCAAGTCTGGCGACTGGTGACGCCGATCTTCCTCCATTCGGGACTGCTCCACATTCTCTTCAACATGCTGTGGTTGAAGGATCTGGGGACCATCCTGGAGCGCAAGCTCGGCAGCCTCCATTTCTTGATCTTGGTCCTGGCCTTCGCGATTCTTTCGAACTTGGGCCAGTATTGGATGAAGGGACCCAACTTCGGCGGGATGTCGGGCGTGGTTTACGGCCTACTCGGCTACGTCTGGATCCGCGGCCGGGTCGATCCTCACTCCGGTCTTTCGCTCAACCAGAGCGTCGTCACGATGATGATCTTATGGTTCTTCCTTTGCCTCACCGGCTTGATGGGGCCGGTGGCGAATTGGGCCCACGGCGTCGGCTTGGCCGCCGGGATGCTCTGGGGATTTTTCGCCGCCAAGCTAACCCGCGCTTAGCTTCCGCGCCATTTCCACGACTTTTTCGCCGATCTTCTCGACATTGGCCCTTTGCTTGGGGTCTTTGAGCCGATCTTCTTCGTCGAAGGCCTCGTGGGCCCGCGGCACCGCCACTTGATGCGGGTGGACGTGGCAGCCGATATTTCCCAGGATCGAGCGCACCGTGGCCAGGCTGCGGAGGCCGCCCAGGGCGCCGGGCGAGGCGCTCATCAAGCCCACGACCTTGTCGGAAAAGCAGGCGAGGGGAGCCTCGTTCGGCGCCGAGCGCGAGGCCCAGTCGATGGCGTTCTTGAGGACGCCGGTGATCGAGCTGTTGTATTCCGGCGAGGCGATGAGGAAGCCTTGGTGCTTCAGCATCAATTCCTTCAGCTTCATCGCATTCTCGGGGATCCCCGAGGCGCTTTCGAGGTCGCCGTCGTAAAGCGGCATCGGCAAATCCCGAAGATCGACCACCGTGACTTCGGCGCCGGCGGCTTGAGCGGCGGCGACCGCGGTCTTGAGCAGCTTCTTGTTGAAGGAGCCGGTGCGGGTGCTGCCGGCGAAGGCGAGGATTTTGACGGGATTGGACATGGAGCGAGCATAAACAAGGCGGTGCGGCAAATAAAATGCTTTTTAGGGCTTCCCGTTTTGGCTAGAGAGACCTCGATGGATGTCCTGGTCGAAAT
>DATEDP010000040.1 GCA_035281585.1 bacterium | reverse complement strand
GAAAATAGCTCATTTCGTTATCAATCCGTAATCCTTTTGCAGAAACTGGAGGTTACGCAACTCGCCAACCGATTCTGGGAAATTTTAGATCAGGGCGAGGAGGAGGGCCATATTCGGAGCTCGGTCGCGGATGCGTTGATCCAGTGGCGTCAAATCAAGGGCATCGACGAGCTACGTCGCCTTTTGCAGGATCGGGACGTTCTGATCCAATTCAGCGCCATTCTGGCGGCGCGCGACTGGGAAATGAGGGAAGCCATTCCGGATTTGTGGCAGTTAATCAAGCACGGGCATGGGCGGGTGCGCTTTATAACGGCATTGGTGTTGGATCGTTTCGGGGAATTCAAGACGATGGAAGATCTTCAAACCATTCTCCATGTTGAGGAGTGCGCTGATATCGCTTCGAGGGTTCTCGCGAGACTCGGTGGAATCGGAGAAATCGAACATTTTAGAAAATTTTTGAAGCATGAAAAATTCTACGTTCGTCAACAAGCGCTGATCGGTTTCATAAAAATACCCTCCGATGAGATCATCGAGGATTTGAACCGACTGCTAAGCGATGAATATGAGTTCATCCGAGAAACCGCGTCGCGGGAATTGAAAAAGCGCAAGCTGAAAAAAGATCTTGAGGACCTGCAAAGAGCGACCGAGGCGCTGCGTGAAGTCATGGCCAAGCATCGGGACGGAGATGGCGGAGCCATGGGGCTTCTCTTGGGCTCCGGCGCCGGCTTGGCGACCTTGCTCGGCGCCTCCGAGGCCCATGCCGCGGTGGCGGCGGTTTCCGAGATCGGCCAAGGCGGGCTTTCTGGCTTGGGCGTCGGTTTGGCGAGCTTCGCGGTCGGCGGGATTTTTCACTGGCTGGCCAAACGTCTCCAGCGGCTAAAGGGCGGCGAGCCCACTTCGACCGTCGATCGGCAAGTGCAAAGCCTGATGTCACGCTTGGCCAACTGCTTTTCGGAGGAAAAAATCGGCCTGCGCGCTGCCCTCGTCGCCCTCGGCAAAGAAGCGGTGCCGGCGCTGATCGCTTTCTTAAGCCACGAAAATGGGCAGGCCCGTCTCGAAGCGGTCATGGCTCTCAAGGCCATGGAGGCCCGCGAGGCCGCCGATGAAATCGGCAAGCTTCTGAAAGACTCTGACAGCTTCGTTCGAGCCCAGGCCGCCGTGACTTTGGCCGAGTGGGGCCAAATAAAAACGGTCGACGAGGTCCGAGCTCTCTTGGGCGATCCCAGCGACCTGGTGAAGCACATGGGGATCGAAACGGTGGTCAAGTTCGGGATCCGGGAAGCCATTCCCGAATTATGGCGGCTGGCCGAAGCTCCGAAAGAGGTCGCCGGGCAGCTCGCCATCGATGCCTTGGCAAAGATGGGCGAGCTGGAGACGGCTGAGTCTCTTCGGCGCTTGAAGGTCGAGCCGAACACCTGGAGCAGCCACCTTTTCGCCGAGGTCTTGGTCAAGGTCGGTGGTGTCGGGGAGTTGGATCTGTTCCGGCGATTCCTGCAGGACAAGGATCCCGCGGTTCGCCAGACGGTTCTGTGGGGCCTGATCAACATCGATTCGGAAGAGATTCTCGGCGACCTGATTCCGCTCTTGAAGGATAAAAATCCCAATGTCCGGCTCCTCGCCGAAAGGAAAATGAAAATTCTCTGCGGCTTGCCCTCGCCGAAGGCCGACCACAAGCTGAACGCGGTGGCGGCGCCGGCTATCCTGGGCCTCGACATGCTGCTGAACGGCCATCCGACTCCGCTGGGCCTCGCCTTCTCGGCGGCATCCTTGGCGATGGTCGGCGGGATTTTTCACCGGCTGGCGAATTGGCTTCGACAAAAACCGGCCGAAGCTTCCGGGGCCGAAACCGATTCGGAGTCGCCGCCGGATGAAGTCGCCGAAGAGATCCAGGCCTTGGCGGCCCAGATGCTCGAGCAGGCCGATTGGGAGGAAGGAATCCAGCGCTTGGTGAACTACGGGCCCAAGGCCGTGCCGGCGCTTTTGCCTTTCTTGCAGGTTGGAGACCGGCAGATCCGCTGGGAAGTTCTCCGGGCTTTGGCCGCTTTCGACGCCCGCGAAACCGTCGATTCGGTTCGAGCCCTTTTAAAGGACCCCGATGATTACATCCAACTGTGGGCGGCGATGCTGCTGGAGGATTGGGGTGAATTCAAGTCGGTTGAAGATATCCGGGCTTTGTTGAACCACCCCAATGATTCCTTGAAAAGCCTGGGGGTCGAGGTGGCGGCGAAAGGCAAGGTTCAGGAGGCTTTTCCCGAGCTGTGGGAAGTAGCCCTGAACCTGGGCACGCTGTCTAGCATGACGGCCATCGGAGCCCTGGAAAGGCTGGGCGAGCTAAAAAACTTCAACCAGATTCGGCGACTGAAAGTCGAGCCCAACACTTTGCGGAGCCCGATCCTCGTGAAGGCCTTGGCCCAAGACGGCGGCATCGAGGAGCTCGACCTATTCCGACGTTTCTTGACCGAGAAGAATTCGGAGCTTCGCGAAGCCCTGGTCCAAGCCTTGGTCAAGTTCGAATCGGAGGAAATCCTCCCTGACCTGATCGCTTTGTTGCGCGATCCCCATCCCCAAATCCGCTCGATGGCGACGACTCGGATCCGAGAGCTGAGCGGCGTTCCCAGCTCCAAGCCCGATCCTAACCTGAACGCCGTCGCGGCGCCGGCGCTCTTGGGCCTCGACTTGCTGCTGCAGGGCCAACCGAGCTTGGTTGCCACGATCGGTGTCGGAATCGCGAGCGCTTTGTTGCTGGCCGGCGCGGGCGGACCTTATCGAAAGAAAGTGGAAGGCGCCAAATCGGAACCGATTCCTCTCCGAGACTTGCCCTTGTCACCGCGGGATGTTGATTCCATCCTGAAATTTTTGGACGATTTTCACCGTAGCCCCCGAACTCCCCCTTCCGCCGAGCTCCGCGACGCCGAGGCGGCGGGGCTTGCTGGCCTTGGGCCATGCGGCAGTCTCGGAAGTCATTCAATGGCCCGGCCGGATTTACCGTGGTCTGCGCGATTGGGGCGAAGAGGCGGTGGCTAGGATTGGATTGCGGGATCGGGTCCGAATCGACACCAAGTCGCCGCCGATCGAGGGCGAGTTCGAGGAAGCCGCCGAGGCCGAGCGGGAAGCCGAAGCCGAGCTCCCCGAAGAGGCGAAGAATAGGCAATTGCCGGAGTCTCACCAAACGACTCGCGCGCGATAGCCCTCAAAGACGGAATCCAGAGTGACAATGGGCATGTTTTCGAGAATTGATTGGGCGATCAGCATACGGTCGAAGAGATCGCGATGCGGTCCCGGCAGGGATCCGGCGGTTTGGGCGTGTTCGAACGAAATTTCCAGGATCGAAAAATCCGTTTTCCCCACGTAAAATGATAGGTGTTCCGCTACCTCCTCCATCCCCTTCATTTTACCCAAGCGGTGTTTGGTCGCGATTTCCCATGCGGAGGCGCTGCTGACGAATATCTCGTTTCGCCGGTCCGCAATGACCCGGCGTGCCTTGACCGAAAGCTGGGGGTCGTTCACGAGCCACCAAAGCAGGGCGTGGGTATCCAAAAGGAATTTCATGATTCCCAGGCCTTGAGCTCATCCGGGGGCAAGGGCTCAAAGAAGGCCTCCGGCAGAGTTCCTTTTGCAAGTCCAGGCTCGCGGGGAGACGGTTTTTTGAAGGGCACGAGACGGGCGATCGGGCGACCCGCCGAGGCGATGACCACCTCTTTTCCTTTGGAAACCTTTTCCAAGAGGCGGGAAAGGTTTGTCTTCGCCTCATGAGTATTGACGACAGTTTGATCAGATTTTTTCATATGGACTAACCTAGGTTAGCTAATCACCATTGCTTTGTCAATCGCAGGTGGGAAATGGAAAGGAAACGAGTATTTTTAGCTCTCAAATTGCGAACTATTATCCTCTCCATGAATTATAAGTTTTTGATTTTATTATAAAAATTATAAAATAATCCTGGCCTTTGCCTTGCACTAGATCTCCCCTTGGAGAGGTATATGTCCGAGGGGAAGACCTACAATCGGCCGCGGTTCGACGGGGTGAGTTTCTATCTTCCGCCGGAAGGGGAGAAGGACATCTTCTCGCTCGCCGGCGGGACCGATGCGAACGGGATCTCGAGCGAACATCGGCGGTATCGGGACGAGCTGAAGAAGCTCTTGGGGCCGATGGTGCCGGCGCTTTTGCGTGATGGCTGCGGGGCTTTGGATGTTAGCAAGCTCAAGGTTCAGGATTTTGCGGAATTCAAAGAGTTCCTGCAGCGCCAAGCCGAGCTGAACGATGGGAAGTCTTTTCAAAATCCCTACCGAGATCTGCTCGAAGACGAAAAATTCGAGCCTCTGCTTAAATTACTCTACCAAGAGATCGATTCTGATTTTTACACCGTGATCTCGGTCACCGAGACCGAATCCCTCTTTAAAGAATTCCAAGCCCAGTTGATCGAGATCGACGCCGACGTCTTCGTTCGGAACCAATACAACTCCAAGGAAGGCCGGGAAAATATCCGCCATGTCTTGGGCGACGTCTCAGCCTTCACCAAGGACCAACGAAGCGATGTCTTGAAGTCGGTGGCCAAAGCCGCTGAGGAGGAA
>DATEDP010000039.1 GCA_035281585.1 bacterium | reverse complement strand
TACGCCTCGCTACCCGGCATCATGAAGGCCAAGACCAAGCCGGTCGAAACCCTCAAGCTCAGCGCCGAGAAGGGCGACGCCCAACCCAAGCTGGTCTACAGCAACTACCGCCTGCCGGCCGAAAAGCCGCCGGGAAAGATGCTGCAAGGCGATGCCACCACCCAAGTCAAGGAACTCGTCCGCTTGCTCCGAGAAGAAGCGAAAGTCCTCTAACGAAAAGAAATCAGGAGAATTACCATGGCTAACGTTTTGATTTTTGCAGAACACCAAGATGGAAAACTCAAGAAGACTTCGCTGGAGCTGGCCAGCAAGGGCGCCGAGCTCGCCGCCAAGATCGGCGGTCAATGCGAAGCGGTCCTGATCGGCAACGGCGTCGAAGGCCTGGCCAACGAGCTGGCGCCCTACGGCGTCAAGAAGGTCACGGTGCTCTCGAGCCCCAAGCTCGACAAGTACAGCACCCTGGGCTTCGTCAACGCCCTGGCCGGCTACATCAAGGAGTCGAATCCCGACATCGTCCTCGGCACCGCCTCGCCGGCTGGCCGCGACTTCTTCCCGCGCCTCGCCGCCCGCCTCGAGACCGGCTTAGCCGCCGACTCGGTCGACCTCAAGATCGACGGCGACGGCAAGCTGTTGGCGACCCACCCGATCTATTCGGGCAAGGCGCTGGTCGACGTGAAGATCCCCAACTCCAAGCCCCAGATGGCCCTGATCCGTCCCAACTCCTTCGGCATCGGCGCGGCCCAGGCCGGCGCCACCGCCGAAGTCCTGAAGAAGGACGTCGACCCGGGCGACATCAAGGCCGAGATGAAGGAGCTGCAGAAGGGCGCTTCCGACAAGGTCGACCTGACCGAAGCCGAGATCATCGTCTCGGGCGGCCGGGCCATGAAGGAAGCGGCCAACTTCAAGATCCTCCAGGAGCTGGCCGACGTCATCGGCGCCACCGTCGGCGCTTCCCGCGCCGCCGTCGACTCGGGCTATGCTCCCCACGACATGCAGGTCGGCCAGACCGGAAAGGTCGTCAATCCGAAGCTATATATGGCTTTCGGCATCAGCGGCGCGATCCAGCACTTGGCCGGCATGCGGACTTCCAAGATCATCGTCGCGGTCAACAAGGATGCCGAGGCCCCGATCTTCCAAAAGGCCGATTACGGCATTGTGGGAGACCTCTTCGAGATCGTACCCTTGTTGACGGCCGAGTTTAAGAAGACGCTGAGCGAGTAGGGGCGACCCTTGCGGTCGCCCTTGGGCAAGGACATCGTTTCGTAGATGGGGCACCTGCGAGAGGTGCCCCTACAATAGGAGATCCCTATGTTTGCAAAGATCCGCCAAGGCGCGAGCTGGCTTCTCTCCCGAGTCGGAGAGGAAGAAATCTTCATCCCCGAGAACATGACCGAGGAGCAGCTCCAGATGGGTCAAACGGTCAAGGACTTCGTCGACAAGGAGGTCTGGCCGAACAACGAGAAAATCGAGCACAAGGAGCCCGGCGTCTCCGACGGCCTGCTGCGCAAGGCCGGCGAGATCGGCCTCCTGATGGCCGAGATTCCCGAGGCCTACGGCGGATTGGGGCTGGGCAAGGTCGCCAGCACCATCATGAGCGAACAGGCGACCACCCAGGGCTCCTGGACCGTCTCCTACATGTGCCACACCGGCATCGGAACCCTGCCGATCCTTTACTTCGGCACCGAGGAGCAGAAGCGGAAGTACCTGCCGAAGCTCGCCACCGGCGAGTACATCGGCGCTTACGCCCTCACCGAGGCCGGCTCCGGCTCCGACGCTCTGGCCGCCAAGACCAAGGCGGTGCTTTCGCCCGACGGCAAGCACTACATCCTGAACGGCGAAAAGATGTTCATCACCAACGGCTCCTGGGCCGACGTGATCACGGTCTTCGCCAAGGTCGACGGCGAGCACTTCACCGGCTTCATCGTCGAGAAGGGCTACGAGGGCGTCAGCGCCGGCAAGGAAGAGAAAAAGATGGGCATCCACGGCTCGTCCACGGTGCCGATCATCCTCCAGGACGCCAAGGTCCCGGTCGAGAACGTGCTCGGTGAGATCGGCAAGGGCCACAAGATCGCCTTCAACGTCCTCAACGTCGGCCGTTGGAAGCTCGGCGCGGCCTGCACCGGCGGCTGCAAGCGGGTGCTCGAGCACACCGTCCGCTACGTCAAGGAGCGCAAGCAGTTCGGCCAACCGCTGGCCGATTTCGAGATCATCCAGCAGAAGATCGCCGACAGCGTGATCCGGACCTACGTCACCGAGTCGATCATGTACCGCTATGCCGGCGAGCTCGACGCGGCGATTGCGACCTTGGACAAGAGCGACGCCGAATACGACAAGAAGGCGCTGCAGATGGTCGAGGAGTACGCGATCGAGGCCTCGATCTGCAAAGTCTACGGCTCGGAGGCGATGGACTTCGTCGCCGACGAGGGCGTCCAAATGCACGGCGGCTACGGCTACATCGAGGAATACCCGGTCGAGGCTTTCTACCGGAACTCCCGGATCAACCGGATCTTCGAGGGCACCAACGAGATCAACCGGATGATCATCCCCGGCACCCTGCTCAAGCGGGCGATGAAGGGCGAGATCGACCTGATGGGCGAGATCCAGCGGATCCTGGGCCAGCTCAAGGAAGGCTTCCCCAAGGAAACCGACCAACGGGTCCTGGTCAACCGGATCAACCTGGTCAACCAAGCCAAGAAGCTGGCGGTCTACGTCAGCGGCGTGGCGGTGCAGAAGTATATGGGCGAGATCAAGGACCGCCAGAGCTTCATGATCGCGATGGCCGACTTCATCATCGAGGTTTATGCCATGGAATCGGCCTTGCTCCGTTCGCTCCAGCTGATCAAGCAGGTCGGCGAGGAGAAGGCCCGGATCCCGATCGCCATCACCAAGTCCTACGTCACCGAGAAGTGCCTGGAGCTGGTCACCCTGGCCAAGCAGTTCTGCGCCAACGTGGCCAAGGGCGACGACGCGGCCTACGAGAAGTACGCCAAGGCCATCGACCGCATTCTCGAGGTCAAGCCGCTCAATACGCTCGATCTCAAGCTGCAGATCGCCCAGCACGCCCTCGAGAAGGACGGCTACGCGATCTAGCTTCGGTCAGTGGAGGCATTCCTCATAAGGCAGGGTGCCGACCGGCGAGATGAGGTAGGAGTTTTCCAGCGACATCGCTTGCAGGTAGCATTCCAAGCTGCCTTTCATCGACGAGGTGGCGGGCTCCGCGGTTTCCGAAACGCGATTTTCGCTCAGGTTGCGGCTGTTGATGAATTCCCAGGCCCGAAAGGCGGCCACCAGCGGCCGAGCGGCGGGCGGCGCGATGAGCATCAGAGCGGCGTCGGTCAGACCGCGCCGAAAGGCGCCTTCGATCAAGTCGCTCGGGCTTTGGCTGAGAACATTCCGGGCGCTTTGCTGGAATTGATGGAAGCCTTCGCAGGTCGCGGAGGCGATACGGCCGAGGATCCGGCCCAACACACGAGGAAACATCCCATACTCCTTCTCGTGTGCACCCGTCGAATTTATCGACCGGCCTTTCAAAAGGATTCCCCAACAATTACAACTATTTGATTTTGTTACTTAAGTATGAAGCGTAGGTCGCGGATCCGAGCCCGGGGATGCTCGGTCTGAAGCTTCCGCAAGAGCAGCTCTTTCATGAGGTTTAACTCCTGGACCCAAGCCGGATGATCGACCTCGATGACCAGGACGTCGCCTTGCATACCCTTGCTCCGGGATTTGGCCGCGATCTGAGGCCCGGCGATCTCCTCCCAACGGGCGGCCGCCTCGTAGCGCCGGAGCTTGGGGCCGAGGTCCCAGCTTTCCAAAGCCTGCTGGAGAATGTCGCCGATTTTTCCGGGGCGCCGCCACGGTTTCATATTCATAGGCTGAACGGGGCTAAAACCCCTTGCTCCATTGGTGTTGATCCGTAGCAAGGGGCTTTAGCCCCGCTCTCCGCCCCCGGCAAGGGGATAATCCTCCTTGACCCTGTCGTTTGGGCTGCATTAAAGGCCTTCCTGGGTAAGGAGCCACCAGCGAGGTAAGCCATGGCTCATCTTCTTTTCTCCCGCGGCGTTGAGCCGGTGTTTCGAGTCGTCCTTCACAATAGCAGCACCAAGATCGGGCGCTCGCCCCAATGCGACATCGTCCTGGCCGAGCCGGAAATTTCCCGCGAGCACGCGGCGCTCTACAAGATCGAGAAAGCTTTCCACCTCAAGAAGCTCGGGCAGGCGGCTTTGACCGTCAACGGCAAGGAAACCGAGTCTCAGACCCTGAAAGACGGGGACCGCATCGAGCTAGGACCTTGGACCGTGACCTTCGACGCCAAGGAGGCCGCCACCGCTCCGGCCGAGGACACCCTCGGGGCCGGCGGACCTTCCCTCGGCTCGACCCATGCCATCGCCAAAGGCCCGCGCGGCCTTTGGGTGAAAGAGCTAAGCCTGCAAATCGAGGAACCCGGAAAAGCCTCCCGAAGCCTGCGCATGAGCTCGGAAAGCCTTAGCCTCGGCGCCGGAGAAAAAAACGACGTCGTCCTCCAGGACCCCTACCTGTCGTCTCGCCATGCCAAGTTGACCCTGCGCGAGGGCCGGCTGTGGGTCCACGATTTGGGCTCGACCAACGGTACTTTCCTCAACGGCGTGAAAGTCCGGGAGGCCGAGCTGGAGGAGGGCCAAATTTTGAAAATAGGGCAGTGCGAGCTGCGGATCTCCAGCGAGGAGCGAGTGGAGAGCGCCGGACCGAAGAACGTCGATCGCTTTCAGGGGATGGTCGGAGGCTCGCTCCAGATGCGCGAGCTCTATGGCTTGCTCGAGAAGGTCGGGCCGACCGAGGCCAGCGTCTTGATCCTCGGCGAATCGGGCACTGGCAAGGAGCTGGTCGCCAGGGCCGTCCATCAACTCTCGGCGCGGCGACGGGGACCCTTGGTCGCGATCAATTGCGGCGCCATCTCGGCCGAGCTGATCGAGAGCGAGCTCTTTGGCCACGAGAAAGGAGCCTTCACCGGGGCGCTCCGCCAGCACGACGGAGCCTTCGGCCAAGCCCGGGGCGGAACCCTCTTTCTCGACGAGGTCGGCGAGCTTCCCTTGGAGCTTCAGCCCAAGCTCTTGCGAGTCCTAGAGAACCGGACCTATCGCCGGGTCGGCGGGATCGAGGAGCTGAGCGCCGATGTGCGCGTGGTTGCCGCCACCCATCGCGACTTGGCCAAAGCGGTCCAGGAAAAGCGCTTTCGCGAGGATTTGTTCTTTCGCCTTTTCGTGATGCCGGTTTATCTGCCGCCGCTTCGCGACCGCAAGGAAGACATCGCCTTGCTTTGCGAGAGCTTTCTGAAAGAATTCGCCTCCGGCAGCGGAGTCAAGGAGCTCAGCCCGGCCGGGCTGGCCCGGGTCCGAGAGCATCTCTTTCCCGGCAACGTCCGCGAGCTGCGCAACCTCCTGCTGCGGGCGATGATCCTGGCTTCGGGTCCCCAGATCGAGCCCCAGGACTTGGTCTTTCCCAATGAGACCGGCTCGGTGGCGCCCTCGGCCGGGGTTCCGCTCGAAAGCTTGGAGGAGATGGAAAAGCGGCTGGTGCTCAAGGCGCTGATGGCCAGCTCCTGGAATAAAGCCCGGGCCGCTGAAACCCTCGGCGTGGCCAAATCGACTCTCTTCGCCAAAATCAAGCTCTATGGGCTCAAAGACCCCCGGGAAGAATCCTGACCAGCTCCACCTTGGTCTCGCCCCCGGCATGGCGGACCGCCGCCGCGGCCAGCTCCCAATGCCATCCTCGGCGGTATTGCGGGTTAGCCTGCAGGAAAGCCATGACCGATTTTTGGAAATGGCGGAGCTTTTTCGGAGTCACGGCCTCGAGGGCGTCGCCGAAAAGCCGGGAGTGCCGGGCTTTGACTTCGACGAAGAGGAGGGCGTTGCGCCGGCTTGCCACCAGGTCGATCTCGCCGAAGCGGGTTCGGAAGCGTTCGGCGACAATTTTATAGCCTTGCCTAAGCAGGTACTTTTTGGCAAAAGCCTCGCCGAGACGGCCTTGTGCCTGATTCCAGGATGGTGTATCTTGCCGCATTCCTTTAGGATATTTGCATGAGTTGTGCCAAAGCCCCATTCCCCTCCCTATGAACTTTCAAGCCTGGTTTTCCGCCCAACATCCCAAGATTCCCCTGTCATCGGCCGAGGCGGTCTTGGCATTGGTCGCCGACGGGGGCACCGTTCCCTTCATCGCGCGCTATCGCAAAGAGCGAACCGGCAATTTGGATGAGGTGGCGATCCAGGAGGTCATCGACGCCCATGAAAAGTGGCAGGAGATCCTTCAACGCCAGAGCCACATCCTGGAGCAGATCGAGAAGCAAAAGCAGCTCACGCCGGAATTAAAAGAGCGGGTCTTGGCGACTTTCGAGCTCGAGCGCTTGGAAGACATTTATCTTCCCTACAAGCAAAAGCGGAAGACCAAGGCGGCTCAAGCCCGGGAAGCCGGCATCGAGCCGCTGGCCGATTGGATCTGGAACTGCGGCCACGGCACCGAGCAGCCCCAGCCCGGCCAAACCTTGGAGCTTTGGGCCTTTACCTTCCGCAACGAGGAGAAGGGCTATCGCGACGCCGCTTTGGTCATTGAAGGCGCTCAAGACATTTTGGTCGAGCGCCTTTCCGAGGTGGTCGAGCTTCGCCAAAAGGTCCGGGAAAAAACTTTCGCCGAGGGACACGTCATCACCGGCAAGGCGCCCAAGGCCAAGCCCCACAGCAAGTACGAGAATTATTTCCAGTTCCACGAATCGATCGCCTCGCTGCTCAAGCCCGAGAATTCTCACCGCTACTTGGCCTTGCGCCGGGGCTGGATCGAGGAAGAGCTGACCTTGGCAATCGGCGGCAAGCCCGAGGGCGACGGCGACAGCGGCTTCGAGGCGGCGCTGCTCGCCGACTACGAGGCCTTGGCCTTGACCGTCCCCGACTCTCCGGGAGCCGAGGTGCTGCGCAAGGCGGCTCGGCTCGCGCTGAAGGCCCACGTTCAACCGAGCATCGACAGCGAGGTCCACAAGGCCTTGAAGACCGTCGCCGACGAGGTCGCGATCAAGGTTTTTGCGGAGAACGTCCGCAAGCTGTTGCTGGCTTCGCCTTTCGGGCCCAAGGCCGTGCTCGGCGTCGACCCCGGCGTCCGCAGCGGCTGCAAGCTGGCCCTGGTCGACGATTCGGGAAAATTCGTCTCCAACACCGTGCTTTATTTGCAGAGCGATGAGGCCAAAGCCGCCGCCAAACAGGGACTGAAGGACTTGCTCGCCACCGGGACGATTCGAGCCATCGCCGTCGGCAACGGAACCGCCGGCCGCGAGGCCGAGATCTTCATCCGGGCCGCGGTCAAGGAAGCCGGCATCGAGAACTTGCCGGTGGTGATGGTGAGCGAGGCCGGGGCCAGCGTCTATAGCGCCAGCGAAACCGCTCGCGAGGAATTCCCCGATTTGGACATCACGGTTCGCGGCGCGATCTCGATCGCCCGCCGCCTGCAAGACCCCTTGGCCGAGCTGGTCAAGACCGACCCCAAGAGCATCGGCGTCGGCCAATACCAGCATGACGTTTCCCAAGCCCGGCTCAAGAAGAGCCTGGACCATGTGGTCGACTCCTGCGTCAACCAAGTCGGCGTCAACCTGAATACCGCCTCGATGCATTTGCTGGCCCACGTTGCCGGCATCGGCCCGGCCTTGGCCAAGGCGGTGGTCGATTATCGCGGCGGCGTCGGTCTTTTTAAATCGCGGGCCGATTTGCTGCAGGTGCCGCGCTTTTCGCAAAAGGCTTTCGAGCAGGCCGCCGGCTTTCTCCGGGTTCCCGAGTCTTCCAATCCGCTCGACAACACCGGCGTTCATCCCGAGAGCTACCCCATCTTGGAAGCCAGGGCCGCCGCCCTGGGCAAGAGCGTGGCCGATTTGATGGGTGCGGGCGCCGCGGTCCTGCGCGAGGACGCCGAATTCAAAGCCAGCGTCGGTGATTTCACCTTCGAGGATTTGATCCGCGAGCTCGAAAAGCCGGGCCGCGATCCGCGGGAGCACTTCGTTCCATTCAGCTTCCGCGATGACATTTTCGAGCTGAAGGATCTCAAGGCCGGGATGATTTGCCCCGGCATCGTCACCAACGTCACCAATTTCGGCGCCTTCGTCGACATCGGGGTTCACCAGGATGGCCTGGTCCATCTCAGCCAACTGGCCCAGCGCTTCGTGAAGGATCCGCGCGAGGTCGTCAGCCCCGGTGACCGGGTCCAGGTGAAGGTGCTCGAGGTCGACCTGGATAAAAAACAGATTTCACTTTCGATGAAGCAGGCCGCCGAAGCTCCTCGCCGGGAAAGGCGTCCTGCTTCGGCCGAAGGCGGCGAACGCCGCCAGGATCGGGGTCCGCGGGGGAGGGGTCGACCGGGCGACCGCCGCGGCGCTCCGCCTCGCCGAGCGCCGGCTCCGCGGCCGGTGTTCAACAACGCCTTTGCCGCATTGGCCGACCTCCGCGACCAGCTGAAGCCCAAAAAATGAGCTATTTCCCGGCACCCCCGCCCGCAAAGCATGCCTAGTCTTTGCTCAGCCGCTTAAATTGTCGCCGTTATTTTATTCCCCCAAAATCGCTAAGTCCTTGAAATCGTGAAGATCCGGCATTTGGCACGGATGTTGGAATGATTCCTAATGAGGAGAGGTAGGTCTTTGGAATCGAGGGAGATCTTTGGACCATTGAGGGGTTATTCTTTTGTCGCCGCCGCTTGTACCACGCCTGAGTTTAGCATCGTTGGATTCCGCTTCGACTTCGCAGAATCCGCCGTCGAGCGCGCCTTCGGCGCATCCGGCCGACCGTTTTCTGGCCCGCTGGCTCGATCGCCAAGCGGCCGACCTAGGTCTCTCCGACGTTCTTAGCCGGGGCGAAGCCCCGACGCTTCGCGAAGCCTACCAGCGCCTGCCCCTGGCCCGCCAAAATGCCTTAGAAAATTCCCTGGGGAAGACCTTCGTCAACGAGCTCATTTCCATCGGCGGCGAGCACGACAAAACTTTGTTTGGGGAAGCTCTTTTGAACCTCGCCGGCCGCCAGGAGCGAGCCGGCCGCGAGGACCTGGCAGCCTCTCTTTATACGAGCTTGCCCGAGCTGAGGAACGGAAGGCCGCCGAGCGCTCAATTGCTTTCGGTTCTCGGCCGTTCCGAAGAGCGGCTCAAGGCTTTGCAAGGCGGCGGAACTTTCGGCAGCCGGGCCGAGCGCTTTGTCCGGAGCATCACCCTCGACAGCACCGCCGAAAGGCTCAACCACGGTGGGGCCTTGCTGGGATTGGCCACGATCGGCTGTTCCTACATCCGGCCGCTTCGGCCCCTGGCCGCGGCCGGCCTTCACTTTCTTTCCAAACCGGCGGTTTCGGCGACCCTGTTGGCCAGTGGCGCCTACATCCTCACTCGCCAAGCTCCCGAGGCTTGGGCCGCCACCGGCCGCTTGTGGAACGGCGGCGATGCGAATCATTCGGCCTTTGCCGATTTTTTGACCGTATCCGGTTTTGGCTTGGGCGTCCTGGGCACGGGAGTCGGAATCGCCAGCTTCGGATTAGGCGGCCGTGCTTTTCGCCTGGCCCGTCAAACGGCTTTGGCCGAGGGCCACAGCTCGGCGGCGGCCACCCGGATCGCCTGGTACCAGGGCGACGCGGTTCGCCGGGCGGTCAACGATCCCGAGATATGGGTTCAGTTTGCCCGAGGCAATCCGGGTCTGCGATTTTGGCAGCGGACTTGGTTGGCCCGGGCCGGCCTGTTCACCGACCGCAGCTTGCTCTATGGTTCGGCCGCGGTCGGTCTCGGGCGCTTCGCCCATGGCCTGCATCAATATGCCAATGCCGGCCCCCTGGCCGAGCAAGCTCCCATTTCGGTCAGCTCCCTGCTGCTCGGCCTGGCGATGGACGTGAGCCCGGCGGTGACCGTCCATCTCTATCGCGCCGGCCGTGGCAACCGATCCTACGGATTGGGACCGGCGATGAGCCAGGAGCTGACCGAACGGCATTACGACGATCCGACCTTGCGCGACACGGTCCTTCGCCGCCTCGATGCCGGGGTTCCGACCTTGTCGCCGGCGGTCGAGCGGGCCTTCATTCGCCAGGCCAATACCGACCTGGCTTGGGTCGAAACGGCTCTCCGCCGGGCCGAGGCTTTGACCCCATTGAAGACCGGCGCCCAGCCCGAGCTCATCGACACGCTGGGCGTGGCCCATCCTGAAATTCCTCGGTCGCCGGAGCCGGTCACTTTTGGCCCCGATGCCCATTGGGTGCCTCATGATCGCCGAGAGGTGATCGCCGGCTACGACATGTCAGCCATCCGCCAGGCCTATGCTTCGGGCGAAGTGTCGCCGATGGGTGTTTTGCAAATTCTCTTGGAGCATCCGGCGGCGCGCGACGGCTCCATCTTCCCCCGGCCCTTGGACCATGGCCACTACCGGCGGCAGTTGTTGGGCATGGCCGAGGAGAGCGAGCGACGTTATCGCGAGGGCAGGGCCCGTCCCTTGGAAGGGGTTTTGATCGCGGTCAAGGATATCTTTCCCGGCGCCGACGGTCGGATGCACGTCGGCAGCAAGACCGCCCGCGTCGCCGGCCATGCTTCCAGTCCGGTGGTTCAAGCTTTGACGGATTTGGGCGCGATTCCGATCACCGTCGGGATGGTCGCCGCGGCGAGCGGCGGAACCGGCAAGCAAGGCGGCTTTGGCTATATTCCCCATCCGACCCGGCCCGGATTCGATCCGGCCGGCTCCTCTTCGGCGACCGCCCACGTGGTCGGTCACCCTGAGCTTCCGATCTCAGCGGGGATTGGAACCGACACCGGCGGCTCGGTTTCGGCGCCCGCCGGCGCCGTCGGCCTTTTCGGTTTCGTGCCCCCGGCCGGCTTGATCTCGACCAAGAATATGGTGCCCTTTGCGACTTTCCTGGATCGGGTCGGGGTCTTGGCCCGGGAAAGCCGCGACGCCATGGAAATCGCCCGATACCTTTCCAAAGTTGAAGGTGGCGATCCGCACCAGCGCTTGCAGAATCCCGGCGCTCAGTTTCAGCCGGCCCATCAGAGGCCCACTATTGCCTATCTGGAAAGCTTGGTGAGCGCCGCCTCGCCCCAGGCCCAAATGAGCTTCCTCCAGCGGATCGACGAGTACCGCGCTCAGGGTTATGAGGTTCAGGCTTTGGGGCCGGAGTGGGATTTCATCGGCGAAGCCCCGATGCGCCTCTATCCCTTCGACGCCTACGTCGCCGGCGCCTTCACCCACACCAATCCGCTCCAGAATCATCGCTTCGATCCGCCGCGGCGGGTCCTGGACGACAACTTGATGGTGCGCTTGCCCAAGGGCGCACTTTCCTTGCGGCTCGGCTTTTACGACCAAGCTCGGGAGCTGTCGCGGCGCTATGAGAGCTTGATCCATCGCAAGATCGGGTCCGACGTGATATTGGCTTCGCCCTCGACCGAAGCCATTTCGACGGCCGACATCTTCGCGAATCGGGCCGGCGCCCGCCTCGACGGCCACGATCGGATCACCATGGCCAAGAACCGCATTCCCGGCTGGGGCCAGCTGACCTTGCCCTCGCAGGATCGTCCCGAGGTCGGCGTCGCCCTCACCGGAACCTTGCCTCAGTTGATGCATTTCAGCGGCGAGTTCCACTCGCTGTTCCGGGCGCGGACCACGCCGCCGCCCGAGAAATGGACCTTCCCGCAGTCCTGGAGGCCTCGGGTCATTCAGGGCGAGGGTGGCCAGCACGACCTGCCGAGCATTCCTTACGCGGCTAGAGTGTCTTCGCCGGACGAAACGCTTTAACGAGGGCTTCGAGGCCGGTGACCGCGAAGCTGGCGATTTGGCCGATGCCGGGGATGAAGTGGGCGAAGTTCTTCGCCGCACCCAAGGTGCTCAGCAGACTCTTTCCCAATTCCTTGAACTTGCCCTGGAGCAGGGATTGAACCGTCCGCATGGCGTTGGAGAGGACCGGTCCCAGCGCCGGGATGAAACGAACCACTTTCGCCAGGACGCTGAGCGCCTTAGCCAGGCCCTGACCGATTTTCTTGAAGGCCCCGCCAAGCCTGCTCCAGAAGCCGGGATAGAGGGAGCCGAAGAATTTGGCCTGGGCCTTCAACCCCTCCCTTTCGGGTTGGAGGGTCGATTTCAGCGAGTCCAGCTTGTCGCGCACCGCCTTGGCTTGGGCGCTGTCCTTGCCGTAGGCGGCTTCGGCTTGTCGAAGCTCGGAGTGGAGCTGGCTCGACTTGGCTTGCTCGAAAGCGGCCAGCCTTTTCTCGGCCTTTTTGTAAATGGACTCGATTCGTTTGGTGAATAAGGACTTCATTTCACCCTTCGAGAGCCCGAGCTGCTTGCGCAGCTGCTCGATTTTTTCCTTCTTCTGCTTGTCGCTCAAGCTGGAGTCCTTGTAGATCGCTTCGATCTGCTCGGTCACTTTCGGCAAATCGATCGGCGCCAAGCCCTTGGCGCCGCGCTTTTGATTCACCTCGCCGAGCTTTTCCAAAACCTTGGGCTCGGGATGGGACAATTCCCGGGCCAGAGTTTTTCGATTGAGGTCGATTTGATTTTTGACTTCGGCGCCGATCGATTGGTTGGAGGATTGATAGCTCGAAGCGGAAGAGGCGGGGGACGAGGCCTCAAGGTTTTTCAACTCGGGGCTCTCGCCGGAGGGTAAGACGGTATGAATCCATTCACTGAGGAAATTGAGTTTCATAGATTTTCTCCTTCCCTCTCGCTGGGGTACAAGGATGAGGCCAACGCCGGGGTCCAGCGCTCTGAATAAATAAATTAACAAAATCAAATACTTGCAATGATACGAGCCGTTCCGGCCTGGAAAGGGGCAAAGGCTTTTACTCCCGAATGTCCGAATTTCGAACCCACCCGCCCTTGACAAGCCGGACCCCTCGCGAGATTGAAGAGGCCCCGAAAAAGAGGTGAACGATGTTTGGTGGAAAAAAAGACAAGATCGAAAGTCTCGAGCGTGAGGTGGCCGAGCTCCGCCGCCAATTGGAAGACCTGCAGAAGAAGCAGGAGTGGCATCTCAAGGTCTTGCGCCAGCAGACCGCCGGCTTGCTCAGCGGCTTGCCCCCGACCGTCGCGGCGGTGATGAGCGGCTTGCCTTATTCGGAGATTCCCAAGGAAAGGGTTTTGGAGTTCATCCAATCGGTGCCGGGCTTGTTAATCCTGGACGTGCGCAGCGACGAGGGTTGGGGCAACGGCCATATTCCCGAGGCCAAGCACATCCCGGCCAATCAGGTGTTGATGCGACTCGGCGAGCTCTCCGACAAGAGTCGCCCGATCTTGACTTTCTGCGCCAACGGCAACACGGCGGTCACGGTGGCCCAGTTGCTGGCCAAGGAAGGTTACCTCTACGTCTTCAACGCCCTGGGCGGAATGGCCGGCTACGGTGGTCCCTTGGTCAAGCCGGAGGTCAAGGCCTCGGATGCCGGCGAGGTCCAGGGGGTGGATCGGGAATTGATCGAGAAGGTTCTGGCGGTCATCGACCGCGACGTCCGGCCGGGCTTGAAGCGGGACGGCGGCGATTTGCAGGTCCTGGCGGTGGAGGAGGGCGTGGTCAAGGTGAAGATGTCCGGCGCCTGCTTCGGCTGTGGGGCTCAGAAGCGCACGGTCGAGGACGGGATCAAGAATCACCTGATGCGCATCATCCCCGAGGTCAAGGACGTCGAGGATCACAGCGGTTCGATGCACTAAAAAATCCCCCCTTTGAAAAAGGGGGGCAGGGGGGATTTAAAGCGGTGGCAGAAAAATCTTAGGCTCGCTTCCAAAGTGCAGCGATTCCTAAATCCCCCCAACCCCCCTTTTTCAAAGGGGGGAAATCAACCGGCCGCCTTCGTTCCACCCTTCAAATTCGGATAGGTGCTGTCGTAGAGGTCGAAGACCTTGTCGATCTGGGCCGGCGTCAGCGAGGTCTGCTGAAGCAGCTCGCGCAGGGGTTTTCCGGTGGCGACGGCTTTCTTCACGATCTCGGCCGTGGCCGCATAGCCCAAAATCGGATTGAGCACCGTCGCGATCGAGACCGAGTTTTCCGCGTAATACTTGCAGCGGTCGGGGAAGGCGACGATCCCGTCGACGCACTTGACGGCCAAGGCCTGCATCGTGTTGCCGAGGATGCTCAGCTCCCAGGTCAGGCAATAAGCGATGATCGGCATCATGACGTTCAACTCGAGCTGGCCGGCCTGCGAGGAGTAAGCGATCGTCGTGTCCAAGCCGAGGACGAAGAATCCCGACATATTGGTCATCTCGGCCAAGACCGGGTTGACCTTGCCCGGCATGATCGAGCTGCCGGGCTGAACCGGCGGAAGGAGAATTTCGTAAAGTCCGGTGCGGGGACCCGAGGCCAGGAGCCGCAGGTCGTTGGCGATGCGGATCAAGTCCAAAGTCAGGTTGCGGATCGCGCTGGAAAGGCCGACGAAAGGCGACATCGACTGCATGGCCTCGAAATAATCCTTGGCCGGCTTGAGCGGCTCGCCGATCAAGCGGCCCAATTCCTTGGCGACCCGTTGGCGGTATTCGGGATGGCTGTTGATGCCGGTCCCGACGGCGGTTCCACCCAGGCCGAGGCGGGTCAAAGGCTCGAAAGCTTGCTCGACCCAGCCGAGATGGCTCTGGAGCACGCTGGCGTAGCCGCCGAACTCCTGGCCGAGGCGGATCGGCGTGGCGTCCTGCAGGTGAGTGCGGCCCGACTTGACGATTTTGTCCCAAGCCTTGGCCTTGGCGGCGAAGGACTTCTGCAGGGTCTTGAGCGAAGCCAGGAAATCTTTTTTCAGCAGAAGGGCGGCGATGCGGATCGCCGTCGGAATCACGTCATTGGTCGACTGGGCCATGTTGACGTGGTCGTTGGGGTTGATCGGATCGTAGACCCCGCGCTTGCCGCCGAGCATCTCGTTGGCCCGATTGGCCACCACCTCGTTGACGTTCATGTGATGGCTGGTGCCGGCGCCGGCCTGGAAGACGTCGACCACGAAATTGTCGCGATGCCGGCCTTGCAGGACCTCGTCGCAGGCTTTGACGATGGCCGCGACGTTCCTCTTGGGGATCAGGCCGAGGCCGCCGTGAACGACGGCCGCCGCCCGCTTGATCAGCACGGTGGCGTCGACGAAGGCCGGATGGGGCTTCCAGCCGCTGATCGGGAAATTGTCCACGGCCCGGGCGGTTTGGACGCCGTAATAGACATGGTGAGGGATTTGCTTTTCCCCGAGAGAGTCCTTTTCAGTGCGATGGGAGGAGGCGGAAGCCTTGGCTTTTTTCATGGGCGCGGATCTATCGACAAGCTCCGGCCTTGGCAACCGAAATCAGCCGCGCCAAAGCGTCCAGATCCCGACCGCGATGAAACCGAGGCCGGCGACGATTTTGAGGTGCTTCGGCGAGATCCATTGGCCGAGCTGGCCGCCGATCAGGACCGCCAAGAGCGAGGAGAGGGTGAGGGCCGCGGCCGCCGCCAGGAAGACCTGCCAAGGGCCGATCTTCCGGTCGGTCGCGTAGAGCAGGGTGGCGAGTTGGGTTTTGTCGCCGAGCTCGGCGACGAAAATGGTGAAGAAGACGGTGAGAAGCTCTTTCATGGCCGGGAGCGCCGTGCCCTTTCCGCGCCGGAGTCGTGGATCATCGGCAAGAGGTCCTCGCCGGTGATCAAGCGGGCGCCGCGCTTGCGGGTGAAGTAATTCCAGGCCCATTGAAACAGCACCAGGATTTTGTTGTCGAACTCGATCAGGTAGCGGATGTGGACGAAGATCCAGATCAGCCAGGCCGGAAAGCCATTCAAACGGAGGAAGCCCAAGTCGGCGACCGCGGCATTCCGGCCGATCACCGCCAGATTGCCCTTGTTGTGGTAGCGAAAGGGTTTGGAATGGCGGTGAGCCAGGCGCTCGCGGATTGCCCGGGCGACGTAGTGGCCTTCCTGCATGGCCACCGGAGCCACGCCCGGAAGCAGCTTGCCGTCCTGTTCCACCGCGGCCAAGTCGCCGATGATGAAGATGTTGGGGTAGCCCGGCAAGCTGAGGTCGGGATCGACGCTCAGCCGTCCGGCCCGGTCGGGCTTCCGGCCGGTTTTGGCGGCGAGCTTTCGGCCCAGGGGCGAGGCCTCGACGCCGGCCGCCCAAAGGACGGTGCGGGCCGGAATCTTTTCGCTGCGGCTGTCTTTTTTGACCGTGACCGAATCTTCGTTGAGCTGGGTCAAGAGGGTTCGGGTGTGGACGGTGACGCCGAGCTTTTTCAGCTTGGCCTCGGCCTTGCGCGAGAGCTCGGGCGGGTAGGTCGGCAAGAGGCGGTCGGTGCCTTCGAGCAAATGGATGCGAACTTCTTGGGAGTCGAAATTACGGAATTCACCCTTGAGCGTGCCATGAGCCAGCTCGGCCAAGGCCCCGGCCAGCTCAACGCCGGTGGGGCCGCCGCCGACGACCGCGAAGCTCAGCCAGGCATTGCGGGTTTCGAGGTTCTTCTCGCGCTCGGCGGTCTCGAAGGCCAGGAAGATCCGGCGCCGCATGTCGAGAGCATTCTCCACCGACTTGAGGCCCGGGGCGAGGGCTTCCCATTCGGAATGACCGAAATAATGGTGGCTGGCGCCGGTCGCGACGACCAAATAGTCGTATCCCACCTCGTCATCGGCCAGCCGAACGATTTGGCGTTCGGGGTCGATGTCGAGTATCTCGGCGTTGAGCACCCGGAGGTTGGCATGCCGCTTCAAGATCGATCGAAGCGGCGAAGCGATCTCGCCCGGCGAAAGGCCGCCGGTCGCGACTTGATAGAGCAGCGGTTGAAAGAGATGAAAATTGCGCCGGTCGATCAAGGTGATTTTGGCTTCGATGCCCTTCAAGGCCTTGGCCGCATAGAGACCGCCGAACCCGCCGCCGAGCAGGACGATTCTCGGCCTTTTCACTCCCGGTTTGCTCATAGATCGCCAATATTGTAGGTAAAACCCCTATGGTCCAACAGAAAAAAAAGCGCCTCGCCCTGATCGCCCATGACGGCAAGAAGGCCGACATGGTCGGCTTCGTCAAAGACAACCTGCGTTTCATCAGAAAGATGGAGGTCATTGCCACCGGCACCACCGGAGCCTACCTCGAGCAATCCGGCTTGAAAGTCCGCAAGGTCGAGAGCGGCCCTCACGGCGGCGACGCCCAGATCGCGGCGATGATCGTCGAGGGCAAGCTCGACGGGGTCGTCTTTCTCCGCGATCCGCTGGGAATCCATCCCCACGAACCGGACATCTTCATGCTGCTTCGTTTGGCCGACGTTCACAACCTGCCCTTGGCCACCAACCTCGCCACCGCCAAAATCCTCATCCGCGGAATCTAAATGGATGAAGTGAAGAAAACCTTCGACCAAATCGCCGGGCGCTACGATTCGGAGCGGCGCAAGCTGATCCCCGGCTTCGACGAATTTTACCGGGTGGTGGTCGAGATGGTTCCCTTCGACCCCCAAGGCTCCTGGCGCTTCTTGGACCTCGGCGCCGGCACCGGGCTCTTGACCCAATTTTTGCGGGCCCGTTTTTCCGAGGCCGAGTATGCCCTGATGGATTTCTCCCCCGAGATGCTGGCCCAAGCCCGGGCTCGCTTTGCCGGTCAAGCCGGAGTCCAATTCCTCGAGGCCGACTATGCCACCGCCGACTGGCCGGGGACTTTCGACGGCGTCTTCTCTTCGCTCTCGATTCATCACCTCAGCGACGAGGTCAAGCAGACCCTCTATCGAAAAGTCCTCGGCCACTTGAAGCCCGGGGGAGTTTTCCTCAATGCCGAATTTGTCCGGGCCGAAAGCTCCGAGCTCCAAGCCCGCTATTGGCAGCTCTGGATCGAGAGCATGAAAGCCGCCGGCTTGAGCGAGCCCGAGGTGGGCCATGCCTTGGAGAGGACCTCGATCGACATCCTGACGCCGGTCGAGGTTCAACTGGAATGGCTAAAGGAAGCCGGCTTCGCCGAGGTCGGCTGTCACTACCGGCGCTATCTTTTCGCGGTCTTCGGCGGTCGTCGGCCCTAACATCCTTTCCTTTACCCTCCGCTTCAATTGGGCTAAAGTCCGGCTTTCATTTTCGAGGTTAAGTATGGAGATGCTAGAGGCTTTGAAGCGGCTGCCGCTCTTTCCGCTGCCCCGCACGGTCTTCTTCCCCAAAATGATCCTGCCGCTGCATGTCTTTGAGCCCCGCTACCGGGCCTTGGTCGAGGACAGCTTGAAGGGGCATGGCATGATCGGCATCCCCTTGCTGAAGCCGGGTTACGAAGGGGATTATGAGGGTTCACCCGAAATTTTCCCGATTTTCGGCTTTGGGATGGTCACCCAATCGGAACGTTTGGAAGAGGGGCGCTTTCAAATCACCTTGCAGGGCATGGGGCGGGTCCGGCTCAAGCAAGAGCTCCCGGGGACCGCGCTCTATCGCAGCGCCGAGGTCGAGTTGGTGCCCGATGAGGACTGGCAGAGCAAGGAGAAGCTGGGGCCTTCGATGCACCGGCTGCGTGAAAATTTCCTGCCGCTCCTGCCGCTCTACCGCGAGCTGCCGGCCGACTATCATTCGGCCATCCACCGCATCGAGGACCCCGAGGTCTTTTGCCATCTTCTTGCCACTCATTTGGTCGAAGATCCTTACGCCAGCCAGGCCATGTTGGAGTTGCCCAGCCTCCGGGCTCGGCTCCAGGCCGTGGAAGAGTGGATCGGCAAGGAAAGCCTCAAAAAATCGCCGATTTCGGGAGGGTCGGCCGGAATGGTTTAAGCCAAGAAATTTCGCAATTCTTCGGGGGAAATTGCTGATAATAAGGGTGATCGAGGGCTCGGGTGAAAAAGGGGCGATCTCGTGATCGGGGTTTCTTTAAAAAAATCAATAAAATCAATTACTATTAGTGTTTTCTTAAGGGGTTTCCTAAAGTTTTGCCTGGGTCTTAGCCTGCTGGCTTGCACCGGAGCCCTGGATAGCTCGAGCCCCGGGACGGGAATCGGCGGTCCCTTGGGCGGGGTCGGCGAAACCGGAAACGCCGCCGACGGAACCCTGTCCAGCCAGTCCGGTTACCAAGAATTGGCCGGTGGTTGCGGGACCGATTTAGCTCTGCGCTTCGCCACCGAAGGCAAGGACCCGCCGGCTTGGCTGATCCGTGAGACCGAACCCGCCTATTTCCCGAAGGCCAAGGTCGGTAAATACCAAAAGACGACCGAGGAGGTCCTGCCTTGCACCGATTGCGAAGGCCGGGTGCTCCGCATGATCGATTTGGGCGAGGCGCCCGGCGAGGTCGGCACCGTCGCCCAGCATCGCGGCCAGGTCTTCTCTTGGGTCATGGCTTTGAACAACGACAACTGGGATCCCGCGCTGCTGCCGGCGGCCCGTTACCGCGATTTCGCCCTCACGGCTTCCGGTGAAGCCGATTTGAGCGGGCAGGAGATGCTCGAGGATCATCTCTACTTCTTCCTGGTTTCCAAGCAGCCGGCGGAGCCGGTGTCGAGCTGGACCGCTTTCGGCTCGATCCAGGAATTGAACGACTTAGCCTCATGTAAGAAAGACAGCTCGGCGCCGTTCTTCCAGGTCCGACTGGTCCATGCCCTGGCCAAGCCGCCGGTGGAGCTCAAGCCCATCCAGATTCCGACGGGTGATGAAGAGGAAGAATCGGACGATGAGCCGGTGTTGATTCAGATGCCGCCCCATGCGCCGGCTCAATCTCTGCATCAGCTCCCATGAAGAAAGTTTTCGGCTTATTTTTCCTGTTGAGCGCCTGCGCCGGCGGTTTTAGCGGCAGCGGCGGCTCCGGCTTGCCCGGCTCGGTCGGCGGCGAGGGCCTTCCCCAAGGAGTCGAAGTGGCCGCGGCCACCGGCAGCGATGGCGTGCTCGGCTCTCAATCCTCGTCCAGCGACATCGCCACCAAGTTCGTGCGCGATCATGCCTTGGACTTCGACGGCGAAACCGAGACGATCCACGAAATCTTGATCGAGCGGCCGAAGCTCGGGCCGAGCCAGGCTTTCGGCAAAGCTTCGATTCGAAAGATTCCCACCTCCAAGACTTTGCAGATGGTGGCCGTCCAAGATTTGGAAGTCTCGGCCATTCAGGCTCTGAACCAGGAGGTCTGGGTTCGGGCGATTGGCTGCGGAAACTTCCCCGACGCCGAGATCGAGCCGCTCATTCCGCCCGAGGACCAGAGCAAGCCTTGGGCCCAGGATAAGCTGCTTTGGCTGGTGCTCAACCTGCCGCGGTCCGATAAGCCCGGCATCGTCGAATGTCAGAGCCCGAGCTACCGTGATTTTCCGGTTTCGACCGAGAGCAAGGTCGACCTGACGGCGCTGGCCGGAGAGCCCCAAGATCTCTTCTTCTTCGTGAGGGTGAGCTCGGCCGATTGGAGCAAGGGCGGCGAGCTGGCGCTCGATGCCGCCAAGCCGCTTTCGGACGAGCAGTGGCTGGAGCTCAGCAAAAAGCTTAAGCTCCGGATCGTTCGCCTATTGCCTCACGGCAACACGATTCGGATCCATCCGATCCCGGCCTATCACTTGAGCCCCAACTGAGATTCCACGTAGGACTTCATCTCGATCCGGTTGATCGGGACGCCGTGCCGCATCATCTGGGTGTAGAGGTAGCGCCGGGAGATTCCCAGCGCCTCGGCCGCCAGCCCCTTGTGATAGCCTTGATCGTAGAGCGCCTTGAGCAGGATTCGCTTCTCGTCGGAGAGGTTCGAAGCGGCCGCCGGCGCGGTCTTGCGCGCCGCGCCGCTCGGCGCGCCCGCCGGAGCCTCGGGCTTGCCTTCGAAAAAGACCTTTTTAAAGTTGAAGGATTTGGGCGTCAGCTTGTGCTTTTGATGAAAGAGGGCGGCGGTGCGCAGGGTGTTTTCCAATTCCCGGACGTTGCCCGGCCAGGAATGGGCCATCATCATCTCCAGCGCCTCGGGCGTGATCTCGAGCGGAGTTTGATCCTCGTCCTTGGCGAATTTTTTGAGGAAGTGGCGGGCCAGGATCGGGATGTCCTCGAGCCGCTCGCGCAGCGGCGGAAGGCTCACCGTCACGCCGTTGAGCCGGTAGTAGAGGTCCTCGCGGAATTTTCCCTCGCCGATCATGGCCAGCAAATCCTTGTTGCTGGCCGAGACGACCCGGACCTTCACTTTGATGGTTTCGTTGGAGCCGAGCGGCCGGATCTCGCCCTCTTGCAGAAAGCGCAGCAGCTTGGCCTGCATGGTCGGGCTCATGTCGGCGATCTCGTCCAAGAAGATCGTGCCGCCGTTGGCATACTCGAGGAGGCCCTTCTTGTCGCGGTCGGCGTGGGTGAAGGCGCCGCGCTTGTGGCCGAAGAGCTCCGATTCGAGGAGGGTCTCGGGCAGGGCCGAGCAGTTCTCGCTGACGAAAGGCTTCTTGGCCCGGGAGCTGTTGAAATGGAGGGCCCGGGCGATCATCTCCTTGCCGGTGCCCGATTCGCCGTAGATCCAGACCGGCACCGCGGTCTCGGTGATGCGGTCGACCAAGGAGAGGACCTCGAGCATGGCCGGGGAGGTGCCGACGATGTCCTTGTATTCGAAGGTCAGCTTCTGGCGCTGATCCTCGACCTCGCGCTTGAGGACGCTGAGCTCGGTGGCTTGGTCGTCGACGGTCTGGGCCAGCCGGTCGTTGGCCCGTTTCAGCTCCTCGATCATTTGGGCTTTTTGCAAGGCCAGGGCCGCTTGGTCGGCGAAGGCCTGGAGGGCGACCAGGTCGCCGGGCTTGAAGAGATTGGTTTGATAGCGGTGGTCGAGGTAAAGTGCTCCGATCACGCCTTGGGTCGCCTTGAGCGGCAGCACCAGGATCGACTTCAATTCCAGGGCGTGGACGCTTTCGGCGGTCTCGAAGCGCTCGTCCTGGAGCGCGTTGTCGGTGAGGACCGGCGAGCCGCTTTGAACGGCCTCGCGGACCGCCGAAAGGCTGAGCGAGGAATCTTCTTTCTCGATCAGCTCCCGGGCAAGATTGCGAGCCACTTTGATCTCATAGCCCGGCAGCGGGCCCTCTTTGTTTTCGCTGCGCACCACCAAGAAGCCGCGCTCGGCCTTGGATAGCTCCATCGCCGTGTCCATGAGCTTGACGAGGACGTCGTCGAGCCGGTTGGAGCGGAGCAGTTCGGCGGTGATGGCCGCCAGCTTTTGCAAAAGGTCCATGGGAGGGCTCTCCTTTGAGGATGGGGTTGAATTTTCTTGGAGGACGTAATGCCGATAATCGGCTCGTTCCTCGAATCGGATCTTGAGCGGGTCGGGCAGCCTTGCTTGAATTTGGAGGAGGAGCCGGCGGATTTCATCGGTTTCACCGTTTCCCTCGCCATCGAGCAAACCGAAGAGCCGTCCCTCGAGATCCCAGTCGGGGACTTCGGCTTTGGCTTCGACTGCCTCCGCGATCCAGCTTTCGGGCTTCAACCGCGATAACCAAGCGGAAATCTGCTTTCTTCGCCGTTCATATTCCGGCGAGCTCTCACCCTGGCTCTGGGCCGAGCGCCAGAAGCTCTCGGCTTCGGCGAAATTTCCGACCGCGCCGTGGGCCAAGGCCAGCTGCAGGAAGTTCATCGCCCTTTCGAAGCCGCTGCCGAAGAAGACGAAGATCTCCTGGGCCCGCGCCAAATAGTCCAGCGCCGACGGGTAGTCGCCGCGGCGGCTCTGGAGAACGCCCAGGTTTTGGTAGACCCGAGCCAAGGAATTCTCGTCGCGTTTGGCCGAAGCGATGGCCTGGGCCTCCTGGTAGGCGGCCTCGGTTTCGTCGAGCCGGCCTTGGTCCAAGGCCAAGTTGCCCCGTTCCAAAGCCACCGAAAAACGACCCTGGTGGTCGCCGGCCTCTTCATACATTTTTCCGGCTAGGTCGAGCAGGTTCAGCGCCTCGCTCCAACGGCCGCGCTTGGCCAGCAATTGGGCTTGGTGCTTGAGGACTTCGGCTCGCTGGACGCCGGGCCGAGGCAAGAGCTGGAGAGCCTCGCCGAAGTGAGATTCGGCGGAGTCGTCGTCACCGGCTTCGATATCGAGCTGGCCGAGCAGCGAATGAGCTCGGGCCAGGAAGTCTCTTTGAGGCTCTTGGGCCGAATCGCCGCCGGCGATGCAGTTCTCGAAGCGGCGCCGGGCTTCCTCGAGGTTTCCCAGGTTCTTGTGGGAAAGTCCGCTGGCCAACCAGAATTTGACCTCGTTGTTGCCCAGCGGGTCTTCATGACCTTCGCGATGCCAGCGCTCGATGTATTGGATCGAATCGGAAAAATGCCCTTGGCGCCCATAGGCATTGGCGAGCAGCCGGAGCAGGGCGTCGCGCGCGGTTTTTTCCGTAGCCAAGGGCAAGCCGCGCTCGGCCAAGGCGATGGCTTCGGTAAACCGTTCGCCTTTGAAAAGCTCCTCGCTGGCTTTCAAGGCCCATTCGACGGCTCGGGGATGCTTGGGCAGCTCCATGGCATGAGCGGCCAGGGCGGCGAAGGCCTGAGGCCGGCGCCGCTCCAGCAAGGCGATCCAATCGCGGTGGCCTTGCTCCCGCCGCTCCGACTTCAAGCCGCTCAGGATCGGATCGACCAGGGCGGCATGGGCCAATTGGTAGGCTTCCAGGCCCTCGCGGTCCTTGAGCTTGATCAGGCCTAAGGTCATCAGCGTTTCCAAGCTCGGTTGCAGCTCGCGGACCGAGCTCGCCGCGAGCTCGGCCAACTCGGCGGGGGTCGCGCCTTCGGCCGACAAGGTCAGAGTTTCGATCAAGCGGCGCAAGGGCGGGTCGATTTTGCGAAGCCGGGCTTGAAAGATCTCCTCGAAGCCTTGGGGAATTTGAATTTGGCTCAGGGCTTCGGCATTGAGATGCTTGCGGTCCAGGAGACCGCTGCTCCGGAGATCGCGGCAGGTTTCGGTGAGCAGGCGCGGATTGCCTTGAGTGCGGGAAAAAATCTCTTCGACCAACTTGCCGGGGACTTCCGCTTTCAGGGCCTGTTTCAAAAAGCGTCCGGTGTCGGCGAAATCGAGATGGCTCAAGCGGATGTCGAGCGTGTCGGGCCGGGCGGTCAGGGAGGCGAAAAGAGCGGCGAGCTCGGGGCTCAGCCGCTCCTCGTGATATTCGAGGACCAGAACCCGGGCGGACGACTCTTCCTGGAGCAAGCGGAAGATTTCGCCGATTTGCTCGGGCTTGAGGGTTTCGGCATGGTGAATGAGGCGGGAGCCGCTCGGGCTCAGCCCGGCCAAGCCCATCTCGATGGCGGCCTCGCGCATCCAGCGTGTTTTGCCGACGCCGCTCATGCCGTGAACTAAAACCAGGCCGCCGGTGTTTTTCTCCAAGCGCTCGGCGAGGAACCGGCGAAAGGCCTCGCGGCCTTCTTCGGCGCCGAACATTTCGAAGGAGTGGAAAGACTCCTCGGAGCCCTCGTCGCCCGGCCGTTCTTCGCCACCCAGGGCCGCCAGCGCGTCGCCGGCCGATTGGAGGCGGCGTTCGGCGTCGGCTTCGATCATCCTTTCGATGACCCGAGCCGGCCGGCGCGGAAGGTCGGGAATTTTTTTCGAGAGCGAGGGGAAGTCGGCGGCAAAGAGTTGGCTCAGGTTCTTGGCGCCTTGGCGCGGATGCGTTCCGCTCAAGGCTTGGTAGAAAACGGTGCCGAGTGAAAAGAGATCGGAGGCCGGGCTGCGTCGGCCTTCGACGGCCTCGGGGGCCAGGTAGGGCAGGGAGCCCCCGGGCCGGGCTCCTTGCGGGGCCGAGAGTCGGCTCGTCAGACTGGCCAAGCCAAAGTCCACCAACTTGAGGTGGCCCTGGCGGTCGACCAAGAGGTTGGCCGGCTTGAGATCCCCGTGCAGCAGGCCTTGATGATGGAGATAGTGGAGGGCCTCGAGGCCTTCCTCGAGCCATTGCAAAATTTGATCGGAGCCGGCATCGGCGCTGGCTTCGAGCAGCGGCCGGCCCTCGACGTATTCCATCCAAAAGCAGGGTGAGGGCGGAAGTCCGGTCACGTCGCCGCTTCTCGAGAAACCCTCGATGGCGACCAGCCGAGGATGGCGGAGCTTGGCGAGAATGCCGGCCTCGGACTCGAACATCCGCAGCAGCTCTTCCGAGCCGTTCTTCAAAACCTTGACGGCGAAAGGGATTCCCGAGGAATCGTGCGCCAAATAAACCGTGCCCATCCCCCCTTGCCCGAGAGCGCGGTCGACGGTTAAAGGTGGCATTTTGTGATGTTATTGTTCGATGGGAATTACGTCAATAGTTCTCATTTTGTAATCCATATTTCATTTGCCGCCGAGGGCTGAAAGCGGCCAATAATGGAGAATGAAGATTGAATTTCTCAACCTCAACGGCGACTCGGCCCTGGACCCGGAAATCAAGACTCTCAATCTCAGCCAGGATGGCGAGAGAAAGCCGCCTTCATATTGCCTGCCTTGGGTGGAGGCTTCCCGTTACAGCATTCAGCTTAAATCGAACGAAGATTATGTGATCCGGCGGACGAATACGGGACTGGATGCCTGGGCTGAGCGCGAAGGCAAGAAAATGCCGCTCAGCGACCTGTGGCTGCCGCTTCCCGCGGGCGCTGGACTCATTCCCAAGAGCCCGGAGGAGGCTTTCGAGAGAAAGGTGCATCTGAGCCAATCGCCTTCTTACTCCAGCCCTTGGCAGCGCGAGCAGGGCCACAGCGTGACCCTCAAGTTGGGGATTTATTGGTGGACGCCGCCCGGTTGGGGCTTGTTCATTGTCTCCGCGGTGCACCGCAACGATGACTTTCGTATCGAGGAAGGCTTCGTGCGCACGGACCTTTGGCACCGGGATATACCGATCGTGCTGAATCCGCTCAAGGAGGAGGTTCGTCTCCGCAAGGGCGCAGTGATCGCATCGGCCTTGCCGGTGTTGGCCGAGGATTTTGAGCTGGTTCCGGTTGAACACGAGGATGCCCGAAAGAAAGAGATCATCGAGCAAGTCAACCAGAAGCGGCTCAATGCTTCGATCTACAAGAAGCTGCTAAAGCGTGACTGAGAGAAATTCAGGGTTATTTTTTGCCGAACTCTCTGCCCAACCAGCCGCCGAATTCTCCGAGATATTGGCCTAGCGCCTCTTTGTCCGCGGTGGGATTGACGGCCCACTCCAAGGCCTGCCGCATTTCCGGCTTCTTCTCCGGGTAGTGCTTCGAAAAGAGCTCATAGGAGGGATAAAGGTCCCGGGTGAAAACCTGCTCCTTTTCCATGACCAGGGAGAATCCGGTGCGAAGAATTTTCTTCATCACCCAGGAGCAGATTTTTTCGATTTCATCTGCATCCCTAGTGCTCCGCAAGCGCCGGGAAGCCGTATCCAAGATTTCGTAAATATTGCCAAAAAGGAAGAATCCGTTCGCGCGACTTGGCCGAAAATTTGGTAATTGAGCGCTTAGATCTTCTCCTTGAATGCAAAGAGAGAGGATTTTCAAGGTAAAGCGCCACGATAGATATTCAAGAGAATTGAGCAGCTCTTGAAGCGGTAAAACACGAATTTCGACATAACGACAAAGCGGAAAACTGAGCCGGAAACGCTCCCCGTATTCCTCCATCCATTGAAGATCCGATGGATCCGGCGCTCGATGAACCACCGCGAAGCTGTCGAGATCGGACTCCCCGGCATGAGCGGTTCCCATTACGACGGAGCCCCTGATGTAAACACTGTGTAAGTTGGCTCCGAGATGTCGTAAATAGACGCCTCGGACCTCATCGATTAGAGGCCGCCATTCCGAGGGAATATGTCTCCATGAGCATTCGTTTGTGAGATACCCTTGCTCGTTCGCCCGCATCACTTTCCCAAATTCTCTGATTTTTTTTATAGGCTTTGAGATCGAGGGAGGCATCGATAGGGTTGGCTTGTTAATGATTCCCGTAGGCGAGTGTCCGATGAGATAGCTGTTTAAATCTCGAGCGATGCTTGATGCTGACGAGTAACCGCCCTCCCGGCCCGCATTCAAACTCTTTCGAATAATGTCACTGAGCGGTTCTGGGATGAAATTAGGGAAAGAAGGGATGCTGCGCCGCAGATCCCTCATTTTAAAATACATTTCCATTTTTGTGCTGTCGGGAATCAGAACCTCGTTGGTGAGCAGTTCGTAGAGGATTAGTCCGAAAGCGAACAAGTCCCCGGAAATTTCAATTTTTCTTGAATCCATTCTTTCAGGGGGCATATAGGCAAAGGTTCCGCCTTCAAGTGTTAAATCGATAATTTTTATGTCACCTTCGAGTTCGAGCATAATGTTGTGCGGCTTGAGATCGGCGTGGATCACCGGGCCATCGGATAAAGACAAGCCGTGAAGGGAGCTGAGGCCCTCGGCGATTTGAAGGGCAATGCTCGCAGCCTCCAGGGGCGTGAATGGGGTATTGCATTTCTTGTTTTGCTCTATGACCTGTTGCAAGTTGTTTCCGCGGAGTCTTTCCATTAAGATAAAAGGTCCGCTTGAATCCTCTCCGACTTGGAAGATTTTTGGAAAGCGAGGGTTCCCCTCCAGCGCCTGCAGGACCTTAGCTTCGGTTTGAAGCATTCGCCGAACGTTGGGATCGTCTTTTAAGGAAGGCTTCGGCCTTTTTAGGGCCCTGACGCCTCCGTCATTCTGAACTGTGTAAATTTCGAAATAGGAACCCCGGCCTAGCAGTTCCATGAGAGTATAGGACAGCACTGGGGAATTATATTGTAACTCCATGGTTTTTTGGGTATTTTTTTTGGATGTTGGTTTTAAAGGGAAAAAGGGTCGCGGTCCTGGGCTTGATGGATGCAGGGGTTGCGGCAATTCGTTTTTTAGCGGCGCAGGGTGCCAAAGTTCAGGCCTATGGCGTCGCCACCGAGAACGATCTAAAGCGAATCCGGGCAGAGCTAAAAACCGTTAGCTATGAGTTGTTTGTTGAAAGTCCCACGCGGCAGGCACTTGAAAGCCAAGACTATGTCATTCTCACTTCCGGCGGCTATCACTATCATGAAGTCACCGATCCTTTAAGAGCTGCGGGAAAGACCTTTCTTACCGATTTGGAGCTGGCCTCACACTTTTATACACGTCCCATCATCGCCATCACCGGTTCCAATGGCAAATCCACCACCATCCATCTGGTGAAGGCCTTCCTTGAGGCCGGCGGCAAGAAGGTATTGACGGCGGGCGGGGACCACGTGGACTTTGCCCAGTCTTTGTGTGAGAAAACTCCATATGACTATGTGCTGCTGGAATTGAGCAGCGCTCGGCTCCGCGAGACCGAAAGGTTTCGGCCTCATATCGCGGTATTCTTGAATCTATATCCCGGGCATTCCGATAGGCATGACTCGATGAGGAGCTACGGGTTGGCCAAATCGAAAATCTTTTCCGGGCAGGGTGAAGATGACTTCCTGGTGCATCAAGCATCTCATGAAATTCAGGAGATCATTCGAGAGGTTGGGTCCAAGGCGAAAGCTTTGCGATTCTCGGTGTATGAGGAGCTTGAGGTAGGTATTTTTTACCGTTCTCGAGGTAACTCTTTGCGGTTCCGCGACGGGAAGGGTAATGAATCTAAGTATAGATTAGAGCGATTTTCTTTTCCCGGGCCGCATAACATCGAAAACTTGGCCGCTGCCGTTCTGGTGGCAAAAATTTGCGGTATTCCCGACGAGATCATCCGTAAAACAATCGAAACCGTGGCTCCTTTGCCCGATCGCGTAGAGCTGATAACGAAGATCGGAGGGGTGGCTTATTATAGCGACGCCAGGTCTTCCAACGCGATCGCCACTTTGAAAAGTCTGCAAACATTCCCGGACGGCAAAGTCATATTGATTGCCGGAGGGGAATATATGGAACACCAGCTATATTGGATGCTCAAGGACACTATCGCCAAGAAGGCAAAGGCCCTCGTTGTTTTTGGCATGAACCGGGAACATTTCCGGAAGCATTGGGAGGGCTCCACTCAGATACTCATGTCCGAAAATCTGGAAACGGCCGTTGAAATAGCGAATCGGTTGGCAGAGAAGGGCGACATTGTTCTTTTCTCGCCAGCCGCTCGTCCGGAGCCCGCGGTTCATATGACCGTCAAAAAAAGAAGCCTGGTCTTTCGGCAAGCAGTCGAAAAAAATGCCGAGCTCAGCAAGGTAAGAGCGTATTTTCCAACCAGAATTTAAATTTAGCGGTTCGCCGCGTTATCCGGCGTCGGAATCATAATTGGATTTTCCGACTTGTGGATCTCCGAAGGTTTGCAGATCCGGCGGTTTCCATTGTCCGTCGCCCTCGTTGTCATACTTGATGGACGGTATTTCAATGTTGATTTCGCTCTCGGTAAGCGTGGTGGAGGGAGAGATTTTTCCGTCAAGGTCGCTGAATAGGTCAATGACCGTGCCGCCAATGCTAATTTGATCGGCTACTAGGTATTGTTGGTGGGTCAATTCCCAGCCGCTATATCCGGAAACTTCAACCGGTTTAACATCTTGCCCCGGGTAAAGTGCTTCCAAAAGCGGGGTCAAGGTTTCCGTAACCGCTTTCATTGCATCCATAACGGCTTTGCTTTTATCGTCTTGATGGTATTTCAAATCATAGAGATTTTGCCACGCCGTTGTGTCGCTGTTGTCGCCGTCGGTAGTGCTGCGGGTGTTGGAAGAGTTTATGGAGTCGGCAGCGTATTTGTTGTCCTCGTAGAACTTAGCTCGTTCGTTCGCCGCGGTTTCCACGGCCTCGAGCTTGGTCTTAAGCTCCGGCGAAATCTCCTTGAGGAAGTCGAAGAGCTCCATCGGAGGCGGCAGCGAGAGGTTGTCCAAGCTGATGCCCGAGGCTTCGGCCTTGGCAGCGAGCTCTTCGGGAGTCATGCCGGCCAGCTCGGCCAAGCCCTTGACGCCCTGGGAGTGCAGGTTGCTGCCGTCGACGCCGGTCTTGAGCTCGTTGAGCTCCTCGCGCATCCCTTCGACGTCGATATCGGCCAAGCGGGCCGGATCCTTCTCGGCGAGCTCGATGTCATTGATCATCCGGTCGATGGCGCCGCAGTATTCGGTCTTCTCGGCCTCGGTCAGATTCTCCATGTCCATGACGTCGTCGCGATAGTCCTCGAGCTCATCCTTGAACTCTTCGACGGACTTGGCGTGCGCTTCATTGTTTACCGGCTCGCCATCCTCGCCCACCATGCCGTCCACCGACTCTTGGGGATTGGCGATCATGTTGAGCTCTTCGGCGATCGCTTGGAGCTCGGCCGCCGCCCGCTCCGGGCTCATGCCGGTGGTGGCATTGATGCGGCCTTGGAAGGCGCGGTAGTCATCTTCCGAAAGGGTGCCCTGAAGGTCGCGCAACATGGCGCGGACCGAAGCTTCGGTGATCGGGCCGCCGGCGCCCATGCCGGCGTCGTCGCCATAACCCTCGTCGCCGCCCTCGACCTCAAAGTCTCCGTTCATGTCGCTGAAGTCGCCGTAGTCGCCGTAATTCATGTCCTCGTAGCCGGAATAGCTATCGGGCGGGACCGCGCCGTTGTCGCCCATGCCGGGGTCGTAACCGCCGCTGCCATAATCGCCGCCATAAGGATCGTTGCCGTAGCTCTTGGAGTAGGGATCGTTCGAAGTGGGAGGAGTCTGATTATTCTTAATCGGATTACTCATGAATTCTATTCTCCTGAGCGCTTGGGAGGAATGGAACCGCCCCTAAGCATTTTGAAACCCTTGGGTTTCATTGTCCAGCCACGGATTTTGTTTTGTCGGAAGGGGAATAGAAAGAAAGCTATGCTTACGCCCCCGCCGGCCCAAGCCCTCTACCCTCTATTTTCGCCGCGGCGTTCTAAGGTGTTGTGAAAGGGGCGAAATATTCATTGGAATTCGAAACCTTGAGTCGGGGTTGGAAGACCCCAATTTCGCCCTCTTGACCCCTGAAGAAGGGGTGAGAGGCCGTTTACACGCCCGATTTGGCCCGCCCAAGGCTCAAATTCCTGTACCAAATTGGTTGAATTTGGAGGGTAGGGACCTCAGATTTTTTGCCAATTGTGGAGTATGCCCCTCAATTCAGGGCTTCTTGGCGTTTCCAGCGTTGCCCGAATCTCCATTCAAACTATTGTTTTTATTAAATTATTCTATAAGAGCGCTCAATGGGCCTCCATGGCCTATTTTATGCACGAATTCTTCATATCAGAGGAAGGAAAGAGCACTCCATGACTTGGACCAATCCCAAACGCGACAAATCCGACTTCTTCGAAGATTTTACCAAGGAAGACCTGGAAACTCAGCCGGTCTCCGGCCAAGACCGCAACAAGGAAAAAACTCCGCCTCCCAAAGTCGGCCCGCTCTGGGAAGTCGACGAATCCGACGCCAGCGACTTCGTGAAAGACTTTTTCAAGCCCTCATAAAATTCCTCGGCATCTGATTGCACCATCAAATGCCTACCATTGCCCCAGTTCACACTGGGGCATTTTTTTTGTCATTCCGAGGAGCAAAGCGACGAGGAATCCCTGCGGAGGATGTTTTACGAAAATATACTTCGCAGGGATCCCTCGTTACGCTCGGGATGACATCCTGCTTCCCCTTGTGGAACAAGTATGATAAGTCCATGAAATCTGAAGTGAAGACCGGAAGGAGGTCCCTGTGTATAAGTACAATTTTTTGAGCTTAACCTTGCTCCTCGCGCTCAGCGCGGGGCCCGCCTTGGCGGCGAGCCAAGACCAAGATTCGACGAAGGCCTTGCAAAGCATGACCAGCGCCCCGGAGGCGGCTCCCAACAATTCGGCTCAAGTCGACCCTGAAAACGACTCCTTGGCCGGCGAGGCCGGCAAGGACTTTTCCGACGGGGCCAAGGGTTTGGGTCGGGGCTTCGTCAAGGGCGCCAAGGTGACCGGCAACGCCTTCAAGAAGGCTGGAGTGACGATGGGCCGGGGATTCAAGCGGGCCGGCACCGCGATCCGCGATTACTTCGCCGGCAAGCCCGAGGTCGAAGAACGCGACTTGAGCGAAGATTCGGAAACCGAAGCCCTGCCTTCGACGCCGCGCGATTCCTCGGCCGAGGATTTGGATGCGGTCGGCAATGATGTTCCGAAGGTCGCGCCGAAGCGCCTCTCCAAAGAAGAAACGAAGACGAATACCCCCCTTTGAAAAAGGGGGGATTTTGCAGCGCTTGGTAAATGCAAGGAGCTGGATTTTTTTGCGGCGATTTTAAATCCCCCCAGCCCCCCTTTTTCAAAGGGGGGGAGGATTTCAGCGAATCAACCGCCGGTTTTTCAGATAATCCCCGATTCTCGCCAGACCCTCGCGGATCTTGGCCAAGTCCGTCGCATAGGAAAAACGGAGGTAACCCTCGCCCGAGGCTCCGAAATCGATGCCCGGCGTCAGTCCCACCTTGGCCTTGGCCAGCAAATCGAAGGCGAAGCGCCGCGAATCGCCCGTGTAGTGCTTGGCATTGGCGAAGACGTAGAAGGCGCCTTTCGGGTCGGCCGCCACCCCGAAGCCCAAAGCTCGCACCCCCTTCAACATTGCCCGACGCCGCTCGGCGAAGCGCCGCCGCATCTCGGCTTGATCCTTGTCGGCATGCTTGAGAGCCGCAATCCCCGCCAACTGCACGAAGCTTGAAGTCGAGATGAAAAAATTCTGAGCCATGTTCTGGAAAGTTTTGGTGAAGGCCCGGGGGAAGATGCAATAGCCCAGGCGAAAGCCGGTCATCGCATAGGCCTTGGAGAAGCCGTTCAGGACGAAGGCTCGGTCGGTGAACTCCAGGATCGAGCGCTCTTCCCCCTCATAGGTCAGGCCATGATAGACCTCGTCGCTGATCAAATAGCGGCCGGTGGCGGCCAAGGCCTTGAGCTGGGCCGAGGAGAGAGTCCCGCCGGTGGGATTGGCAGGCGAATTGATCAAGATCGCCTTCACTCGGGGGCCCAGCTTTTTTTTCACCTCCTCGATGCGGAATTGGAAGCCATCTTCTTCTCGGACCTTGACGAAGGAGGCTTGGGCTTGGGCGAAGCGCAGAAAGTTCGCGTAGCAAGGATAATGAGGATCGCTCAGCAGCACTCGGTCGCCGGGATCGAGCAGGGCGCCGAAGAGAACCAGCATGGCCGGCGAGGTGCCGGCGCTGACCAGGATTTGATCGGGGTGAAGCGTCACCCGGTAGCGCCTGCGGTAGTGCTCACAGATCGCCTCGCGCAGCTCGATCAGCCCGAGCGAGTGAGTGTATTTGGTGAAGTCGCGCTTCAAGCCGGCGGCGGCCGCCGCCTTGACCGCCGGCGGGGCCGGGAAATCGGGCTCGCCGACCGAAAAGCTGATGACGTCGTGGCCCAGGGCCGCCATCCCGTGGATCTTTTCCATGACTTCCATCGCCAGGAAGGAGCTGAGGGATTGGCTGCGCCGGGAGAGCTTTTTTAAGGACTTCTTTCTATTCATGGGTTACAGGGTTTGACGCAGTGCGGCCCTTAAAGGGCCTTGCAACGGGATCTCGGTAGCAAGGGGCTTCGGCCCCGTTCCGGTCCCAGGGGCGCAACTTTCGCCGGAATCCGTCGATTATTCTAGGAATATCGGAGGGTTTTTTAAGATGACGGCCCCAACTCGAATTTCCCCGCCCCCTGGCGTTATTTATGACGAAGCCGCTGGCGTTTGCCGCGCCGAATCCGTCTTGGACCCGGCTCCGGTCTGCGAAGCCCCGGCCCCAAGCGCCGCTCCGGTCGACCGCTATGCCCAGGTTTCGCGCTCCCATCTGATCGCCGATGCCCTCCGCGATTCGCGGCCGCCCCTCCAAAGAAATTGGGGCAATCCCATCGCCCACAGCCTTTGGTCGGTGCTTTCCGGTCCGGTGGCTTGCAGCTCGGCGCCGGATCCGGTCGAACCGGGTGACCCGGTCCGCTCGGCCACTCCTCAAGGCGAAGCCGTCGTGATGAATGCCCAGCCCTTGCGCGGAAATTTGAATGAGTACGATCTTTCGGGCGGCGCTTCGGCCACCGCGGTTGCCTGGTCGGTCTTCAACTCGACGACTCCGGCCGAAACCGGCACCTTTGCCTATGTCCGCAACGGCGGGTCCGACGGGACCTTGCTGACCGCCAGCAACGACACTTCGGCCCTGCACAAGTTCACCACGTCGGCCACCATGGACGACGGCTCGAGCATCGTCGCCTACACCAAGGCCACCGGCGAGGATGAGCCGTCGAGCATCGTCGGCCATCGCATCTCGGCCGGCGGCGCGGTCGAGGGCAGCGAGATCACGATCTTGCCCGCCGCCATTCGCACGACCTTGCCCGACGCCCAGCTCGTCGCCACCGCCGACGGCTTCGTCGCGGTCTACCGCGACGGCAACGATCAATTGATGGCCGCGGCCTTCAATGCCGGCGGCGTGGCCCAAGGCTCACCCCAAAACTTGGGCGCCGCGCCCCGGCGCTATGCGGTCAATCGCGACGAGAGCGGTCATTGGGTTTTGGCCGAAATCGTCTCGGACAATCAAATCCGGCTACGCACCTTCGACGGCACCCGTTCGGCCGGCGTCGACGAGACGATCACGACCGGCGGCTTTTCGGCCAGTCTCGGCTTGAGCGTGGCGATGCAGGAAGGCGGAACCATGATGGTCGCCTGGAACAAGGCCGGCGGCGGCATCATGGGAGCGGTCTTCAACGGCTCGGGCGAGGGGTCGGGCGATCCTTTCGAAATCCGCTCCAGCGGTTTGGCCAACACCATGTCGCTGGCCGCGGACCATCGCGGCAATTTCGTCTTCGCTTGGGAAGAGGCCGGCGCCATCCTGGCCCGGATCTACAACGGGACCCAAGCTTTCACCACGCCGGCCGACTTCTCCTCGATCTCGATGACCGGCACCTCCAACTCCAACGTCCAAGCCCACGTTTCGGACAGCGGACGCCTGGTGCTGACCTGGGTTCGCAGCGGCACCTCCGGCGGCGAAACCTTGCAGGACCTGCTTCGGCGGGAATACCAGCTGAATTACTGAGCAATGTCATCCTGAGCGAAGCGAAGGATCTGCGACTGGCTAAGGAACTATTTAAATCCAAACGTCCCTTCGTTCCCACAGAATCCCTCCGAAGAGACGAAGGGACTTAAGAGTTTTCAAACAGGCTTGGCAGGTCGCAGATCCTTCGCTTCGCTCAGGATGACAACTCCGCAACAAATCCCTGAAAACCCCGATAAACCCCTTAGGAGTAAGGGCGTGTCTATCGGGCAATTTCAAAACCGATCCGAGTCTTCTCAGCTTCCGAGCGAGGCCGTCGAAGACCTCCTCCAAAGACTGGAAGAGCTCTGCCCCCGCGAGATGGCCCAAGCTCTCTGCACCCTCGAGTTTCACGAGCATCTCGCCAAGAAAAGCGCTTCCTTCAATCCGCATTCGCCGGGCGAGACTTCGATCTATTTCTCCCGCGGGCTCAAGCAAGAGATCCAGGGGATTTACCTCGAGCTGGCCAAGCACTTGAAGGCCCAGAACCGCGACGCCCACAAGCTGATGGACCGGGTCTTCGAGTTCTTCGAGCAGACCATGAAGTTCATGGTCCAGTCGCCGCTGATGGTGTCGAGCAATTGAATGCGATAGGCTCTTGAAAAGATTCTCAACTGGGAGCTATATCCGCCGATGATAGGTTTCCGACTATATTTTTCCTTGGAAAGGGGCTCCCATGGAAAGTTCGAACCGAGTGGATTACTCACGCGCGCTCGTCGACTTCAATCCCGTTGAAAAATTAAAAGGGGCGTCCGAGAACCAGCTGAATAATAATATCGATGCCGATTCGCTTGCGGCCGGAGCTCCGTTTTGGAAATTCGATGATTGCGGAAGCAGCAAAGTCACTACTGCGCTGTCCTATACCGCCACGGCATTAAACGCTTATAATTGGAAGATTTCAGAAGGTCCGCGGCTATCCGAAATGTGGGCCCTCTCGACTTCGATTTTAGCGTTGAATTCGGGAATCCAGCATTATCATTCCTGGCGAACTTGTCGTGGACCCGGTCGCCCTCAGGGTCCTCAAGATTCCGTTCCGACTCTGAACAATCCCGGCTCCCATCAGGATTCGGCTCCGATTCGCAATTTAGACAAAGGCATGGATTGGGGAAGGGTTGGTTGGAGCGCGGCCGGGGCTTTGGCGGCGGTTGGAGCCGCTGTGCTTCTGTTCGTTCCCTTCGACGGTCCGGCCGGCGAAGCGGCCCTGGGTTCGGCTTCGCTCGCGGCATTCGCGAATGCCGGCTTTTAGGAACCCATTCGGCCTTCACCGCAACTTTTCCTGCCATTTCCCGAATTTTCCGCTTACCGTGCCATGAGCCGATCTCTTTCCACCATACCCGAATGGCGTTCCCTGTCCGCCGAGCGCGATCCCGAGCTGAGAGCCGAGGGGCTCCTCTCTTTGGCCGGACGATTGGAAGCGCGAGGCCAGGAAAGCCGGGCGGCCGAAATTTACGCCGGCTTAGCCAGTCCGGAAGGCGGCGAATTCGACAGCGTTCGGCGCCGGGCCCAAGCCCGCTTCCAAGGCCTGATGGGCGGCGGTCCCTTGGGAATCCGGGCCGAAGTCTTCCTTCGCCGTTTCATCGGCCACAGCACCGATCCCTCGGCTATCTTCGCGATGAGCGCCGCCGGCGCCGTCTTCCGAGTGGCACGTTTGGCCGGTTTGGCGCGCCTCTCGGCCGCTCCGGCTTCCTTTCTCTCCCGGGGAATGGGGGCAAGAACGGTCGCGGCCTTGGGCGGCCTCGGCGCCGAGTCCATGGTTTTTCCCTTGGCGATTCGTCTCGGCAACGCCGCCTTGGGCCGAGATCAGGTCTGGAGCGTCCCTGCCTTGAGCCGCGAATGGGGCGCCGGTCTCTTGACCTTGGGAGCCCTGCGGGGCAGCGGAGCGGCGATGGGCCTGGTGGCCCGACGTTGGGCCGCCCAGGGGCCGGTATCGACTTGGCTCCTGACTCAGTCGAG
>DATEDP010000038.1 GCA_035281585.1 bacterium | reverse complement strand
ATGCCGCGGCTCGCTGGTCTGGATGAAGTCGTCGTAGCTGATCTCGAGCTTCTGCCAGATCTCGGTGAATTTTCCGCGCATCTCGTCGCAGTAGGCCTTGGGCTCCATGCCTTTCTCGCGGGCCGCCTTCAGCACGTTGGTTGAATGCTCGTCGTTGCCCATCTGGAAATGGACCTCGTGGCCCTCGAGCCGCATGAAGCGGGCCAGGGCGTCGGCGCCGATTTTTTCGTAGGCCGTGCCGAGGTGGGGGATGGAATTGACGTAGTCGATGGCGGTGGTCAGGTAGAAACGCTTCATAGACGGCTTTCCAAAGGCTCGCGAAAGTACATCAGCAGCCGCGGCAAGTGCAGCTTGGGGTTGGCATTTTGCCTCAATTGGCCGCGGAACTCTAGAATTCTCTCGGCGAAGCCGAGCAGGTCGAAGCGGCGCTCGGGATGGCGCTCGGCCAAGAGGCATTGGTGGGTTTCGCGGAGCAAGGATTCGAGGAAGGGCTCGAGCTTGTCGTCCTCGGTGAGGGATTGGCCCAGGCTATAGGCCTCGGCCAGCCCGAAGCCCTCGCTCTCGCCCCAAAGCTGCTCCAACGAAGGGATGTCGGCTTCGACTTGGCCGAGCTGCAGGGCGGTCTTGGCCGAGCCTTGAGCCCAGTCCAGCGCCTGAGCCGCGCCGGAGAACCCTTTGGCCTGGAGGACGGCCTCGAGCTCGGCATGAGTCAGCGGCGAGAAGCGAACTTTCTGGCAACGGGAGAGGATGGTCCGGGGGACCCAGCCGGCGGCGTGGCTGCCGAGGATGAAATAAGTCGCGGCCGGCGGCTCTTCGAGGGTTTTCAGCAAGGCGTTGGCCGCGGCGGCGTTCATGGCGTGGGCCTCGGCGATCAGGACCGCCCGGGCCGAGCTGACCAAGGGCGGCAGGGCGAAGCTGCGCTTCAACTCGCGGACCGCCTCGATCTTGATCCGGCCCGATTCGGGCTTGAGCTCGAAGAGGTCGGGATGCCGGTCCTTGGCCAAGAGCTCGCAGGAACGGCAGGCGCCGCAAGGCGCCGATTTTTCGGAGCAGAGCAGGGCGGCCGCCAAATGCCGAGCCACCAAGGCTTTGCCGATGCCTTCGGGGCCGAGAAACATCAAGGCATGGGGCAGGCGGCCGGTTCGGCGCCATTCCTCGAGCTGGCGGTGGATCTCGCGGTGGCCGATGAAGGGGAGGCTCATCGTCCGCTCCCGAGCCGGGCCTCGGTCGCCGCGAGGATTCGACGGTGGATCTCGTCGATTTCGGCGTCGGCATCGATCAAAACGAAGCGCCGCAGTTCTTCCTGGGCCAATTGGAGATAAGCCCGCCGGATTTTTTCATGGAAGGACTCGGCTTCGGCCTCGAAGCGGCCCTCGCTTTTTCCGGTCGCCTCGAGCCGGGCCTTGGCCCGCTTCAGTCCGAGGCTGACCGGCAAATCGAGCAGGAAGGTGAGGTCGGGCTTAAGGCCCTGGGTGGCCAGCTCGTTCAAGCTCCGAATCAGTTTCAGGTCCAGGCCCCGACCGAAGCCCTGATAGGCCACCGTCGCGTCGGTGAAGCGGTCGCAGAGCACGATCTTGCCCTGGCTCAAAGCCGGCCGGATGGTCTCGGCGACGTGCTGGGCCCGGTCGGCGGCGTAGAGCAGCAGCTCGGTCCAAGGCGCGAGATGGCCGTTCTTTTCATCGAGCAAAATGCGGCGGATCTCGCGGCCGGTCTCGGTGCCGCCGGGCTCGCGGGTGGCCAGCACCGGCAGGCCGCGGGCGGCCAAGGCCGCTTCCAGCTTGCGGATCTGGGTGGTTTTGCCGCTGCCCTCGCCGCCCTCGAAGGTGATGAATAAGGCCATGCCCTGGGCCTAAATCATTCCTAGGTCCTTGGGCAATCCCAATCCACCATGTCCGAAAGCAGGGTCAATAATAGGATGTGCTTTTGCGGGTCACTCAGCTTTTCCTGGAGCTGGCCGTAGGAGTAATCGCCGCTTCGCAGCATGTTGACCAAATCCAGGCCTCCGTGCTGGTCCTCGATGAACTTGACCTTCACGTCGCTCGAATCGTCGTTGAAGTAGAGGCGGTGGCATTGGCGCGGCGTTCCGCAGAGCGGCAAGACCTCCTTGGCGTGCTTATCGGGATCGTCCCAATAGGGCCCATGGAGGAAACAGATCATCCGGCCGTCGGGTGCTTGGACCGGCCCTTCCAAGGTCATGCTCTCCTTGAGCTCGACGTTGCGCTTGAGGCGGATCCGGGCCTCCTTTGGCGGCTCCTTATCCTTGATTTGGTCGTTGGTCCGCCGCAGGGCGCCTTCCTTGCCCAGCGAGTTCACGCTGTTGGTGCCCTTGGTGATGACCTGGATCAGATCGCCGTGGATTTGGCCGTTGACCAAGGATTGGAAGGTTTCGGCCCGGGTGTCGAAGGTCGGCTTGCCGCCGCGGTGTTTCCAGTAGACGCTGTTGGGATTGTGGAGGGCGATCTCGGTGTACCATTGGTCGATGCCCAGGGCGAAGCCGCGGGCCACCGAGCCGAGCGACTCGTGGTAATCCTCCCAGAGCTCCTTTTTGAGGTTGTCGGCGAGCTTGTCGTCGAAAGCGGCTTTGATCATCTCGACCGCCATGCCGGCGTGCTGAAGGGCGAAGTGGACGCCCGAGGAAAAGAGCGGGTCGACGAAGTAAGCCGCGTCGCCGATCCGGATCTCGCGTTTTCCCCAATCACACATCCGGCCGCTGATCCGGGAGTAGTTGGGAGCGGTCTGAAATTTATCGGAGACCAGCTCGGCCTCCTGCAGGAGCTCACCCAGGATCGGAACCTTCCGGGCCGTCTCCATGAAGATTTTCGAGTCGGTGTAACGCTTCTTGGGGTCCTTCAGGGCCGAAGGATCGGTGACCACCCCCAGCGAGTGAGTGAGGACCCGCTTTCCCTGGATCAGCTTGGGCACCGGGATATACCAAAACCAGCCGTCTTCGAAGGCCAGGCTGCCGACCGGCGAAAGCCTTTTCTCCCGGAAAATATTCCAGTCGTAATCCAGTTCGAGGGCCAGCTTGCCGTTGACGACGTGGTTCCAGATCGCGATGTTGCGGTAGTCGGAGAGGAAGGCCCGCTCGCCGGTGATGGTGGTGTTGCCGGCCCGGCCCGAGCTGTTCACGAAGAGCCGGCATTGAGCCTGGCCGTAGACGCCGAGGTCCAAGGTCGTGATGTCGCCTTCGCGTTTCGACGAGAGAGCCGGAATTCCCTCATAGACCTCGACGCCGCTGTCCCGGGCATGGTCCAAGAGGATGTGGTCGAACTCCGACCGGTTGCAATGGATCGCCCAGCGGAAGTAGCCGTCCCTTTCATGGAGGGCGTGCTCGAAGAAAGTCGACCATGGCCGCTTAGGATCCCAGGAGTAGAAGCCGCCGCTTTTCTTGACCCAGCATTCGCTGGCCAAGACCTTCGGCAAGGCCCCGCTTTCCTGAAGCGAGGGCACGATCGTGTGGACGAAAGTCTCCCCGATATGGTCCCGGGGAAAGAACTCGGCCTCGAAGATCGCCACCGAAAGCTTGGTTTCTCGGGCCAGGCGAGCTCCCAGGGTTGCACCGGCCGGGCCGCCACCGACGATGGCGACGTCGTATATTTTTCCTGCGTATTCAGACATGGATCCTCTCCTTTGCTAAGCGGATGAAAATATTCTCTCGAAACGGTTCTGCCACGCCCTCTCCTGGTGGAGCTTCACTTGTTCCGGAATGTGCAAGATCCCCTGAAAATCGTCGGGCCCGGTCGGCAGCCCGCTCGCTTGGCCGAACAGGCCCGAAGGAGCCGCTTGAAGGTTCAGGGGCAAGGCCCCGAGCTTGGCGCACCAGTTTTGGAGGACCGGCGCCGAAAGGGCGAAGTCGATGAATTTTTTGGCCGCCGCGAGCCGCTCTTCGGCGATGTTTTTCGGAATCCAGAGCGCGTCGAGGGTGTCGGCGATCCCCTCTTTGGGCGCCGCCCAATCCACATCGAGGCCGGCTTGCTGGAAGGCGAGGGCGTTGGGCAGGGCCCGGAAGAACAAGTCGAGCTCCCGGCGGCGGATTCGCTCTTCCATCCCGATGCTGTAATCGAGGCCGCCGACCTGGGGCCGAAGGGCCCCGACGAAATTCCAGCAGGGCTCCATGGCTTCGGGAATGTCGTCGAGCCGGCCGCCGCCCATGACCTGGGCGATCGGATGAAGGCCGTTGCCGCCGGGATAGAGCGCGAGCTTGCCGCGAAATCTCGGCTCCAGCATCACGGCCCAGGAGTCGGGCTTGCGGCCGGCGAAAGCCTCGCGGCGATAGCCCAGGACGTAATGAACGGCGTAAGGGCAGACGATCGGCCAACCCCGACCCGAGGCCAGAGGCTTGGCTCGGGGATGGAGCGAGGCAAGGCTGGGCAGCTCGCGCTCGGTCAAGGGAAGGCAGGCATCGGCCGCGGCCATCCGCAGGGCCGGAACGGCGTTGGACCAGACGACGTCGCAATCGAGCGGATCGGGCAAAGTCAGGCCGACGTGAAATCGGGGCTCGACCCGAATTCCGGTTTCGCGCGCGAACGGCTCGATCACGGCCTCGAGCAAGGCTCGGCCCCAGATGCCGCGCCAGGACAGCAGGCGCAGCGCGGGCCGCGTTGTTCCCCCATCATTTCGCAAGCAGCTCCTCCGGCAGCTTGAGCTCGTGGTCGCACCAAGTCAGCATCTTTCCGAGGCAGGAAGAGCCGTCGTGGTGCCACATCATCGAAGGAGTTCCCATCAGGCCCGGCGGCGTGACTCGGCTCACTCCCCAGCGGGCCAGCATTTCCCGGATATCCTCGAAGCGGCCATTTTCGGCGGCCACCGCGGCGCATTGCAAATATTTTCGGCCCAGCGGGCGGATCATCTGATCGAGGGCTTCCAAGCCTTGGACCGGCACGATGCGGAGAAAACGCTCGCCGGGCGAGGGCTCGAAGCGGTCGGTTTCCTCGATAACGACGGTGAAGCTGTAATCCTCGGGAGCTGCGACGACCTTGAATCGGCCGTCGTCCGAATCGCGCATCAAGCTGAGGTCGCGCAGCTTCAGCTTGTTCGAGGCCGCCGACAGATCGAGCTGGCGGGGCGGCAGGCGCCGGGCCCAGGACTTCATGGCTTCGGCGCAGGCCTCGGCGAATTCGAGCGGCGAGACCGCGCCATCGCGCTCCACCAGGCAGACTTGGGGGCAGAGGCAGGCGTGGCCGTCGTGAATGGTGAAGTCGTAGGCGACCTTGTCGGCAAGCTCGGGAAGCCTGCCGGGCTGCAGGGATTCCCGGCAGACATAGGAGAATCCGAGCTTGTGCCCGTGCCAGGTGGCCTCGAGGCCCGGCGGCTTGATCGAAAGCAGCCTCTGGGTCTGGGCGTCGCCACCGTAGGCGACCAGATAGTCGATCGAGCTCAAGAAAACGTTTTCAGCGTCGAAGTCGCCGCGTTCCCAGTAGATGACCGCCAGGCAGGAGGCGAGCTCGGGATCGAGCTCAGCCAAAGTCCGGGCATAGAGCGAGAGAAAGATCGGCTCGCCGGCCGAGACCCGGCCCAGGCAAGCCGCCTTGACCAAGAAGGCCCGCATCACTTCGAGGTGGGGCAGGGCCGGGATATTGGAGCTGAAGATGGCGCCGACCACCTCGGGTCCTACCGCCATGCTGTGTCCGCCCAGTCGCTCGTTGAATTTGAACTTGTCGAGGAATTCGAGGTCGCCGATTTCGTTTTGCAAGGCTGCGAGCAGGTGGGGGCCACGGGAGCTGATTTGCTCCAGATCCATCGAATGAGCCACCATTTCGGGCGAGAATTTGGTGATTTGGGAAATGAGCGGGATCGCGTCGTGCCGCGGGGCGTAGCCCTTGTCGAGCCAAGTCAGCGAGGCCCGGTCGAGGACTTCGGCGATTTCCCGCACCGAGCGCCGCAGCAGGACCTGGCGCCTTCTTTCCCGAAGATGCTCGGCGGCGGCTTGAATGGCCGGCGGAGACAGACGCTGGAAAGAGACGACCAGCGGAGTCTCGCCCTCGTACTCCTTGACGAAGCGAGCGGCTCCGCCCGGAATCGCATCCAGCACTTTTTGCAAGTCGGGTGAAATCCAATCGGCGCGCGGTAAATTTTCCATCGTTTCCTCTAAGCTTGACGACCGTTGAACTCTTCCAGGCTCAGCGAGCAGCCGCGGGGCTCGGCTCCCTTGGTCCGTCTCAAGACCTCATAGCCGTTCCCGTGGGCGACGGCGATGTCCTCGGACTGGATCGCGATCGGCCGCTCGACGTTGGCCAAGTCGAAGTGCCGCAGCAAGCCGGGCCGGCCGGCCTCGGCCTCCGCCAATTCGCCGTCGCGGCTCTTGGCCGGATCGACCAGCAGGCTGCGAACCCAGTGGGGCGGAGCCTTGGCTCGGCCGTTCGCCGAACTTTGGCTTTGGGCGCCGACTTGGTCGTAGATCTGGCTGGCCAGCTCGGTCATGCCGAGCAGGTTGATGACCCGGTCGCTGGGCAAGCCGAGCATCGACATCGCCCATTGGACGAAGGCCGAACGCTCGATCTCGCGGCTCCGCCCCTTGTAGCCGCCGGCATCCATCAGCCGGCTGCCGGCCGGCAGCCGGAATTTCAAGCCCTGCTCCTCCATCGCGTCGAACAGATGGACGAAGCCGAAGGAGGAGCCGAGCAGGGCGACCGGCGCTCCGGTCTCGACGCTGCGCTTCAGCTCATCGAACAAAGCCGGTAAATCCAGCCGCGACATGCCGAAGCAGAAGCGGCTCTCGGCGTCGCCGAACTTCCGCAGCATCCGGCTCATGCCGTGGACCATGATGAGCTCAGGCGCTTGCTCGGGGCTGGGGGTGAGGGCCAGGATGCGGATTTTCTGCCGTTCCGGGAAAAGCCGGGCCCGGGCGTTGGCCTCGACCGACGCGTTCATCAATTGAAGGCCGGTTTCCGAAAAATGAGCTTGGCTCTGCCGGCCGGCTTGGGTGGTTCCGCTGCTTTTGAAGGTCCGGGCCACTTCTTCGGCTTTTCCGGCGAAGAGAAAGAAATGCTTCAGGGCGTCGGCCGGGACCGCCGGAATTTCCCGCCAATGCCGGACGTTCGCGGGGCTCCGGTCCCGGCTTTGGCAAAGCCTTCGATAGGGCGCGATCAGGCGGTACTGGCAGTCAAAGACTTCCAAGGCCAGTTCGTTGAACCGGGATTCGCCGGCGGCTTCTTCGGGGTTGGCGATGAAGCCGGCGACTTTCTCGCTGAGCATCGACAGTTCCTGTTCCACGGGTCCTCCTAGACTCGTTTTTCCTCGATTCCCAGATAGGGCAGCAGGCCGCCTTTCTCGAGCACCGCCTTCCAGAAGGGGTCGAGCGGTTTGAGCGGGAATTTTTTTTCGCCCTGGGCGTCCTTGAGGGTCAGGGTTTCGCGATCCCAATCGAGGCGAAGCTCGGCCTCGGGCGGAAGCGGTGCCGGCAGCTCCGGACATTCGAAGGCCGGTAGGCCCAAATTGCGGACGTTGCGGCTGAAGATCCGAGCCATCGAACGGGCGACGATGGCTTTGATGCCGGCGAGCAAGAAAACTCGGGCGCCGGTCTCGCGGCTGGAGCCGCAGCCGAAATTATCGCCGGCCAGCAGGATTCGGCCCGACAGATCTTCACCGCCCAGCCCCTCATAGCTCGCCGCCGCCTGCATGAAGCCCGAGCGGACCCGGGAGTCGTCGAGCGAAAAAAAGCGGGAAGGGTGAAGCATGTCGGTGTTGACGTTGTCGCCCATCACCAGGGCTTTGCCTTCGAGGATCATCGGGCACCTCCGGCGGCCGAGCGGAGCGGCCAAGGCTCGGCGTGAAAGTGCGGCATCTCGGCTTCGTCGAAGACTTCGCGGGGATCGCCGAGCTCGCCGCTGAGCGCGGCGGCGGCCGCGGTGTAAGGCGAGGCCAGGTAAATCAAGCCGTCGGGCGATCCCATTCGACCCCGGAAATTCCGGTTGGAGGTCGAGACGCAGACCTCGCCGGCTCCGATGAGGCCCTTGTCGATTCCGCCGCAGGCTCCGCAAGAGGAGTTGGTGATCATCGCGCCGGCGTCGGTCAGGACTTGGAAAATCCCGTTGGCCAAGCTTTCGCGGAAGATTCGCTGGCTGGCCGGCGTCACCACCAGCCGCACCCCCGGCGCCACCCGCCGGCCCTTCAGGAGCCGGGCGGCGATGGCCAGATCCTCGAGCCGGCCGCCGGCGCAGGAGCCGATGAAGACTTGCCGGACCTTCACGCCCTTGGCTTCGGCCGCCGGCACGATCCGGCTCAAATTCCCGGGCAGAGCCACCAGCGGCGCCATCTCTTCGGTGTCGATCCGCAGGGTTCGCGAATAGCGGGCGCCGTCGTCCGGCTGAAACCAGCCCTCCTCGCCGGGTTCGATGCCGTCGCGGGAGCGAAGATAGCGGCGCAAGGTTTCATCGGGCACGAAGATGCCGGCGGTCGCGCCGCCTTCGACCGACATGTTGGAGATCGTGAGCCGGCTGTCCATGCTCAAATCGGCCCGGTCGTGGAGCTCCAGCACTTGGTCGACGCCGCCGCCCTCGCCGATGCGGCGGATGATCTCGAGCGCGATGTCCTTCCCGAAGAGCCAGGGTGATTGGCGGCCGGCGATCTCGATCTTGATCGACTCCGGCACTTGGAGGATGGCCTTGCCGGTCAAGAGCACCGCCATAATGTCGGTCGAGCCCAGGCCGGTGGCGAAACAGCCCAGGGCCCCGGCCATCACGGTGTGGGAGTCGGCTCCGCAGATCACCATTCCCGGCCGGCAGCGCTTGTCCTCGACCATCAACTGATGGCTGATCCCCTGGTAGAGGAGGTCCTGGGGCACCTTTTCTTCCTCGACGAAATTCAGATAGCGGGCCAGGATGTCGGCCCGTTCCGGCGTCGAAGGCGGCGCGAAGTGATCGGCGGCGAAAAAGCAGCGCTCCGGATCCCAGATGTGGCGGCCGCTCTTCTTGAAGCGGTCGGCGATCAGAGCGATGGTAGCGTCATGGCCCAGCACCAAGTCCACCGGCACTTGGAAGAACTCGCTGCCCGGCAGGATCGGTTCCAGCGCCCTTCGCCGCAAAATTTTTTCAACGAGGGTGCGGTTGTTCAAAGCCGATTCTCCTTCAGCGCATAGGCCGAGGCCTCGGAGATCTCGCGGTCGACGATCTCCCAAAACTTTTCCTCGGGAAAAGACAGGTATTCGGACCAGAAACGGGAAAGGCGATCGGCCATTTCGGCGTAGGGTTTCTTGTCGCGCGATTCCTTGGCCGATTTGACCCGCTCCAAAATCTTGAGAACGACCCCTTCTTCGGCCCGGATTCCGCGGCTCGAGAGCTTGGCCTCGACGAGGCCGCGGCCCGAATGCTTGCCGAGGATGAGCTGGTGGCGAAGGCCCAAGGTCTCGGGCCGGATCGATTCGTAGGTCGAGGGGTCCTTGAGCATCCCGTCGACGTGCACGCCCGATTCATGGCGGAAGGCGTTGAGGCCCGCGATCGGCTTGGTCGGCATCAGGAAGACGCCCGAGGCCTCGGCCACCATCTGGCAAAGGGCCAAGAGAACGGGCCGGCGGATGCCGAGGTCGGTTCTCTCGAGGTCGGCCAGCGCGCAGACGATCTCCTCCAAGGGCGCGTTGCCGGCCCGCTCGCCCAAGCCGTTGACGGTGGCGGTCACCACGTTGCAGCCGGCGTGGATCGCGGCCAAGGTGTTGGCCGTGCCCAGGCCGTAATCGTTGTGGCAATGCACTCCCAAGCTCATCTCGTTCTTCATGAGCGAGGTGAGGCGCCGAACGTTGGCCTCCATGGTGTTGGGCATCATGACGCCGACGGTGTCGCAGAGAATGACGCTTTGGGCGCCGAGCTCTCCGATCCGGTCGAAAAGCGGGGCCAAGTCCTCGGGGTCGGCTCGCACCGAGTCCTCGGCGACGAAATTGACCCGGAGGCCCCGGCCGGCGGCATGCTCGATGGCCCGCTCGATCCGGGGCCGGACTTCGCGGATGCCGATGCCGAATTTATGCTTCAGGTGCTGGGGACTGACCGGCATGAAGAGGAAGACCTCTTTCAAGCCGCAGTCCACGGCCAGGTCGATGTCCTCCTGGTTGGCCCGAACGGTGCCGGCGATGGTCGCGCGGTAACCCCGGTCGACGAGGGTCTCGAGGATTTTCCGCTCCTGGGCCGAGACGCTCGGCATCCCGGCGTCCAGCACGTCGATGCCGGCCTGGTCCAATAAGTCGGCGATGGCGACCTTCTCCTCCAGGGTGAAGAAGACCCCCGGAGCCTGTTCGCCATCGCGCAGCGTGCAGTCGACGAAACGAAGTTTTCGCCTTTTCATAGCCATTTCCCTCTATAAGTTCGATTCCAGAGCACCGACCAGGCGCGCGTTCTGCACCGCCGATCCGATCGTGATGCGGGCGGCATTTTCCGGCACCGGCCGGATCAAGATTCCCTTTTTCATCAAGGCTTGGGTGATCGCCGCGGCCGGCCGGTGAAAATCGACGAAAATGAAGTTGGTCTGGGTCGGAACGTAGTCCAATCCCAGCCGCTCGAACTCGCGGTAGAGAAAGACCTTGCCCTCCCGGACGATGCTTCGGCTTTTTTCGATGTGGTCGGTGTCCTGGAGGCTGGCCAAGGCGGCGGCATGGGCCAGCGCCGTGGTATTGAAAGGTTGGCGGACTTTTTCGAGCAGGTCGACGATCTTGGGATGGCAGACCCCGTAGCCGATCCGCAGGCCGGCCAAACCGCTCATCTTCGAGAAGGTTCGCACCATGATCACCGAAGGGTGGAGCTCGGGCTGCAAAGGAAAGTCTTGTCCGGGATCGGCGTACTCGATGTAGGCCTCGTCCAACACCACCAGGACGTTTTCGGGTAGCGATTCAATGAAACGGCCGATCTCGGCCGGCGGCAGGAGGGTGCCGGTAGGATTGTTGGGATTGGCGATCATCACCAGCTTGGTTTTTTCGGTAACCTTGGCGGCCATCGCCTCGAGGTCGTGGCGGTGCTCGCGCAGCGGGACCAAAACGTTCTCGGCGCCGCTGAGCTGGCCCAGGATGTGGAACCAAGGAAAGGCCGGAACGGCCGAAACGATCTGGTCGCCGGGATTGATGAAGGTCCGGACGATGATCTCGAGGATGTCGGTGGCGCCGTGACCCAGCACGACGCTGTTCACCGGGACGCCGTGCCGGTGGGCCAAGGCCAATTTTAGCGGCCCCTCGTCGTCGGGATAGCGATGAATGTCGAAAATCGCCGCATCCAGGGCTTTCATCGCCAAGGGCGAGGGCCCGGCGGCGTTTTCGTTGCAGGAAAGTTGAATGACCTCATCCAGCCCGAATTCCCGGCGGATCGCCGACAAGGGCATCCCCGGGCTGTAGGGCCGGACGGCCAAGACAAATGGATTCACCAACCGCGTCTGAGTGCAGAATGCCCTCATCGGAACCTCGCGACTGTTTCAAACCATCGATTTGTATTTGAGCGAGCTGGCTAAGTCAGGAGAGGGGTCCTGCGAGCCCAAAGGACACCTATCGTGCCCCTCCACCTACCCACAAACATCTTTTCCGAACCCCAGATGCGAATGGTACTTTTCAATTTGAAGTCATGTCAAGAAGGCAGGGAAAAAAAAGACCCCCCTAAGCTTGCGACCAGGGGGGCCTTCCGTGCAGTGAGTTGTGTGCATCCCTCTTGGAGAGGAATTTCTTAAATACCCTTATCAATAAACGTACGCGACATTCAGCCCGACGGTGTTCTGACTGGTCGACGGCAAAGCGCCTTGTAAGAAGCTCGGGTTCGAAGAGCTGTCATGCCGGAATTCGGCACGGAGGCGGACGCCGCGAGCCCAAGCCGAATCCATGTGGGCCATTGGCACCACTTGGACGGTGGACCGGCTCGACCACATCGTTTGAGACGTTCCGGTTCGAGCTCCATCGGGGTCGACGAAGACTTCAAAACCTTGAGCCAGGCTGAGCTGAGGAATGAGGCCGACCCGGGCGGTCAAGCCAAGGGCATGCCAGTTGCTCTCGGGACCGCCGGCGCCCGCGCCCTCGTGGCCCCAGTCATAAGTCAAGGAAGCGGTGAAGCGGTCGAAGCCGCCTTCGGTCGAAGCGGCGTCGTTGTATTTCACCGCGGCGATCAAATCGAGGATGCTGCGGAGCCGCCCGCCCTCTTCGCCGACCGTGCCGGCGCCCGACAGGGTCAGCCAGTCGGTCGGAGTGCCGGTCAAGGCGCCGAGCCAGCCGATGCCGGCCGAGCGGTCCAAGACGTTGTCCCAGCCGTTGATGATGCCGGTGGTGGCGGTTAGACGGTCCGGGATGATCGGATACTCGCCCAAAACTCCCAGATGGGTGAAGGGCTCGGCCAAGCCGAACTGCCAGGAATGGCTGATGTGGTTGTTGAGCGGGCCCTCAATGACTTCGGTGCCGATCAAAGTCGCGAACTTTCCGCCGCGGAGAGTCAGTCCGTTGCCGATCGGCAGCCGCAGCCGGGCGTAAATTTGCTGGAGATCGTACCAGTCGCCGCTGAAGGAGGATCGGGCCTTGGCGATGCCGGCGTTTTCGCCGACTCCGAAGTCGGCCCGGAAGCCGAAAGGATGATCGGCGTCGGTCGGCCGGTCCAGCGAGAGCTCCAAGTAGTTGAACATCGGACGGTCGGCCCGGGTGTCGAAGATGCGCATCGCATTGAGTCCGTCGGCCGGCGCGCCCAAGTTGGCGGTGTATGTCGTGTCGAGAATGATGCCGGGCGTGATGCCGCGGGCGAACTCGGCGAGCGAGGTTTCGCGCGGGAAGCGTCCGCCGGCCCAATCGACCAATCGGGCCAGATCGAGGCCGCCCATGAAGAAATAGCCCATCGGATTGAAGCCGCGGGCGGCTCCGCCGTCGGTTCCCGGCACTTCGAGGCCGAAGTTGGGCTGGACTCCGCCGTTGAAGACGAAGATGCCGTGGCCCAAGGTGAAACCGCCGCCCAGCGTCAGGGCCAGCATCGATTGGTTGTTCAGCTCGCGGGTGACCGAAGGAGCGACTCCGGCCTGCTCGGAATAGAGGATATTGGAGCCCAAGCCGGCGTAGAGGAAGAGGCTGAAGATTTCCGGCGCCAACCAGGCTTCATAGCCGCCCTCGATGCCGAAGTGGACCAGCGAAATTCCGTTGCCGGCTTCGTCGCTCAAGCCGCCCATCCGAAAGACGCCGTTCAGGAAGAAGGCGTGCTGCGGATGAACGTGAAAATTTTGACCGACCGTCGCTTGAAAGAGCCCACCGGAATAGGAGGGTCCGCCGTTGCCGAGATTGAGCGAGGTGTAACCTCCGCTCAGTTGGAGCTTGAAAGGCGTCACTAAAGGACCCGGTGCTTGGGGCGCCGCGGCTGGGGCCGGCGCCGGGTTTGGGTTTGCCGGCGGTGGCTCGGCCGGCGGTGGCGTTGCATAAAGCGGGTCGACTACGGTCGACTGTGAAACTGGCGGTGTCATGAGAAAAATACTCCGTCCGAAGATCTTGGATTGGCGTCTTCGGCCGTATTTTCGTCACGTCCGCGAAAATAATGCCTAGCCCTCCAGACCTCCTCTTTCCCCTTCGAGAGATTTTGCAATGGGGGTGCCAGGGATTCAAAAATTCAAAGTTAAGTTTTTTCAGTGGTTTAGGGGAGAAAAGCCCGAAAGGAGTGCAGAAAATCTTGCCTATTCCTATAGCAATTGCCGTCGAGATAGGCAAAAAAATCAGCGTAAAAAAAATTAAAAAAAGAGCTAAACACCCCTGAATTAATCCGGTTGTTTAAGCGCCGTTGCCCCAGGCAACTCTCGCTCGTAATGAAAGATAATAGAGGCTGGAGGCGCAGTGGCCCGTCGTCGAATTTATTTTCTTCTTCTGATCCTGTTAAGCCTGAAGGTGGCGCCCGCCTGCGTCGGGGTAGGATCGAGCTTCTCCGGCGGGCCTGAGGGGGGGAATGCGATCGGGGGCCCTCTCCCTTTTCAAGGCGCGGCCGCGCCGGACGTGATGGGACCCAAGGCAGACGACACCCAAACGAACGACGATGAGTGGGTGGGCCCGGCAGTCTTGAGCAAGGGGCAGCGCCTTCTCTATGGAGCCGCTCCGCAAAGCGCCGCCGTGATGGATCCCAACGCAGATCCGGTCATGCTCTCTCTCCCCAATGGCGGAAGCTTAAATCTCTTGGTGGAGATTTCTTTGGACGGAATCGACTGGAGCGGCGACCTTGCCGGACCCTATATCCGTATCGTCTACCTGCCGCTGGACGCGAACGGGCAGCTTTCCTTGAACGGCCTTTTCCGCGACGTCCGACTAAACGGCGAAAACACCCAGGGATGGAACGCCGTCTTCGACGATTTGAACCTGGCTCCGGGCGAGATCAGCGTCTGGTACTATGAGCGGGCCGAAACGCTAGTCACGAAACAGAATTGGGATGACGCCTTCTTCTTCGCCCCGCCCTTGAACGTCTCCTTCGTCGAGGAGATGACTCCCATCCACTTCGCTGACTTTTGGAATTTCGCCGCCGAACCCTTCACGCGTCTCCTCGGCCGCTTCCGCCAGACGGCGGTCAGATACTGGACCCAACCCACCCAAACTACATGGCAACCCGTCCCCGCGGGGCTATATTAATCTCCTGTCGATGAACACCTTCAATTCCTTCACCCCCAAAGGCACGCCGAACTTCTCCAATTTCAGGTAGAGATTTCTCCGCGACATCCCCAAGGCGCGGGCCGCATTCACCTTGTGATAGCCGTGGTCCTTCAAGGTGAGCAGAATTTTTTCCAACTCCGGTTCCATGGAAGCAAGGACCGGCCTGCGCAGAGGCGAACCCGTTCCCTTTTTTTTCGAGGCAAAGAGTGCGGGCTTGAACTGGAGGGATGCCGGCGTGATGACCCTTTCTTCCGTGAAGAGCGCCGCCGTCTCCAGGGTGCTCTGCAGCTCCCGGATGTTTCCCGGCCAGCCGTAAGTCATGAGGACGCGCAGGGCCTCCGGATGCAGGCGGCAAGGCTTCGCTTTCGCCGCTCCCGCGATCTTTTGAAGAAAATGCTCGGACAGAAGGGGGAGATCCTCCAGACGCTCTCTTAAAGGGGGCAGGGTCACGGTGATGCCGTTGATGCGAAAGAAAAGGTCCTCGCGAAATTTGCCCTCCGCCACGAGCTCATGCAGGTCCCGATTGGAGGCGGAGACGACCCGCACGTCGACCTTGATTACTTCGTTCGACCCTAGGGGACGAACCTCCCCCTCTTGAAGGAAGCGCAAGAGCTTTGCCTGCAGATTCAAGCTCATGTCGGCGATCTCGTCCAAGAAGATGGTGCCCTTGTCGGCGTAGGCCAGAATGCCTTTCTTGTCGCGATCTGCGTGGGTGAAGGCTCCTTTCTTGTGTCCGAAGAGCTCCGATTCCATCAGGGTCTCCGGCAAGGCGCTGCAGTTTTCCGTCGCGAAGGGAAATTTCGCGCGGGAGCTGTTGTAGTGCAGGGCCCGGGCGATGGCTTCTTTGCCCGTGCCCGACTCGCCGTAGATCCACACCGGCACCTTCGCCTCGGTGATCCGATCGACCATGGAAAGGACCTGGACCATCTTCGGAGAGCGCCCCACGATCTCGCTGTATTCATTTTTGAGCTTGATGCGGTTTTCCTGAAGCTCCCGCTCCATGAGATCCATGCGGCCGCTTTGCTCGGTCACCCTCTCGGACAGATCGGCGTTGGATCTCTTGAGCTCCTCGATCATGCGGTCCTTCTGCAGGGCGAGGGCGGCCAAGTCGGCGAAGGCCTTCAAGGCCTTCAATGTTTCCTCTTCGAAAAGTCCCGCCTCGAATCGGTGGTCCAGATAAAACGCGCCCAAGACCCCCCGAGGGCCGTGGATGGGGAGGGCCAGGATGGAGGTGAGCTCCAACAGTTGAACGCTTTTCGCCTCCAGGAAGCGAGGGTCGGAGAGAGCGTTGTCGGTGAGCACCGGCTCGCCGGTGCGCATGGCCTCTTTTACGGCGGAGAGGCTGAAGGCGTATTCCTCGGTTTTGAGCTTTTCGCGGTTCACGTTGCGCGCCACCGCCACCCGAAAGCCGGGAATGGGGCCCTCTTCGCTCTCGCTTCGAAGGACCAGGAACCCGTTCTCCGCGCGAGAAAGGTTCATGGCCGTGTCCATAAGCCGGTTCAAGACCCGCTCCATGTCTTCTTCCCTTAAAAGCTCGCGGCTCAAGGCCGATAGGGAGTTTATGATTTCCATTTGCTTTCCTCCGGGTCGAATGGGGGGACTGGTCTTTGGCGATTGAGTCCCCGCCTGAACGAATTTTCGATAGTCGCTTCGTTCGGCGAAGCTCACCTTGAGGCTCAAAGGCAGATGAAAAAAGATTTCCGTTAGGATTTCGCGGATCGATTCGGCGGGCCCTCCGGCCGAGGTAAGGCGCCGAAGCTCTTGCTCCAAATTCCAAGGCGGAACGGGTTCGGTCTCGGAGCTTTTCGGCGCGGCTTCGAAAACTCCCTCTTTCACTTCCTTAAAAAACCGAAGGGCGTCGGAAGCCGCCTCCTTGGCCTGGGGCAAAAAATCGCCCATGCGGGACAGCTCCTTCAAATCCTCCTCCGCCTTGAAAAAACGTCCCGCGGCCGCCTCGGCCATGCAGCGCTGCTTCAAAGACTCGGCCAGATCGGCCAAGGGACTGAAAATGCGGAAGCCCTCCACGGCCTTCCCAAGGCGATCTAGCGCCGTGTGGAGACGCCCCCGTTTGCGGGCCAGAACTCCCCGATTGTTTCGCACCAAGGCGAGGTTCAACTCATCGCCGCTCTGAAAGGCCACGGCCTCGGCACGGGAATAAATTTGCTCCGCGCTCTCGGCTTGTCCAACGCTTAAATACAAGTTTCCTTCCTGCAAGAGCGTTGCGAAATAACCTTTGGCGAATCCCTCCTCTTGGTAGAGTCTCGCCGCCTCCTGAAAAAGTCTGCGGGCCCCTTCCCAATCTTTTTCCTCGCCAAGGGCCAAGCCTAAGTTTCTCAAAAGTTCCGCCCGACGCCGCCCGGATGGCCCCGCAAGCTTCAGGCCCGCCTCGAAATGCTTCTTGGCGGCGCCGAGATCTCCCTTTTGAAGATCATGGAGACCCAATTGGGCGAGGGCTTGAACGACGAAGGGATGGTGTGTCTCGTCCTTAAAGCGCTCCGCTTCCTTCACGCAGCGTTCCAATCGGCGAACGCCTTCGGAAAAATTTCCCAGATTTCGGTGAAGGATCCCCGAGGCGAGCCAGTACTTGACGGTCTTCAAGGGAAGAGGCTCATCGTCGGCCTTAAGCGCGAAGGCCTCCTCGCAAGACTCCAAGGCCTCCGGATTGCGGCCCCGTTGAATGAGAAAGTTGGTCTTGAGACGAAGAAGGCGGGAACGCTCCGCCTTGCCCTGGATCATCGGCAAGGCCTCCTCGATCAGCTCAAGGGCGCGGGAGACTTCACCGGCCTCGCCGTAGATCTCGCATTGCTCCCGCACCTGGGGATCCAAGCCCTTCGCATTCTTTAAAAAAAGGGCATGGTGAATTTTTTGAGGATGGGGATCCTTCGCCTTGGCCAAGGTCTCGGCCCAGGCCTGATGAATCTTTTCCAAGTCATCCAGCGGGACACTTTTCAGAAGGGCGGAAGCGAAGGAGGGAAGGGAAAGACGATAGCGCCTGTTCTCTCCCGGCCTCTTCTCCAAAAGACCCCGCTCGATCAAAGGCTGCAGGAGGCTTTTTAAAGGCTTCCCCCCTTCACGGAGGCCAAGCTTCGGACGCAGCTCGATCAGATTTTCCAGCTCGACGGGCTCCTGGGCCGCGGCGAAACAAAGCAAGAGGGTCTTCTCGTCGGCGGAAAGCCCTTGGAGACGGGCGAGGAAGAGGCGGTCGAGGCGGTTCAAGCTTTTTAACTCCTCCAGCCAGCGGAGGGAGAAGGGCTGTTTCGAAAGGGCCTGCTTCTCGCGGAGAAAATTCAGGGTTTCCAAAAGTAGCTGCGGATTTCCCGCCGTCTGCTCGAAGAGGGTCTTCGCCGCAACGGAAGCCGCCTCTTCCCCTAAGGCGCTCCGGACCATCGCCAAGACGTCCTGCCGGTTTAAATTTTTGAGAAAGATCTCCACGCATTCGGAGACCTGAAGCAAATTGGAGAAAAATCTTCGGCCCCCTTCACTTAAACCCTCATCGTTCCACTCGAAGAGAGCGGCGATTCCTTTTTCGCTGAAAGCTCCCCGCCTTAAGGAAAGCAACGGGGCCAACTCCGTCGGATCCAGGCTCTCAAGGGACCGAAAGAAGAAGGCCTTCCGTCGGGCGCCGGGCTGGATGAGCTCGCCCAAGCCTCGGCTGAAATTTTCCGGCTCGATCTCACGTACGGTGATTCCTTCCAAGGCGCATTTGAAGGCTAGCTCACGAAGAAATCTTTTCTTGCCCGTGCCGCTCATGCCATGAAGGGCGAAAATCGCCGAGCGTTCGTGAAGCTCCGCCAAGGCCCGGCCCGCCTTTTGGAAATGCCCCTCCGCCCCAAACATGCGCGCCGAATGGTAGTCGCCGAAAGGGCCTTGAGGCCGGTCGGCACCGCTCCCGCTCAAGGCCTCCAAGGCCTCAACGGCGCTTGAAAAACGGGAGCTCAGTTCCGTTTCGACCATCCGGTCGATGACCCGAGCCGGGAGGGCGAACTCGGGAGGAAGCTGAGGACAGGCTTCCGACAAAGGCAGCGCCGGCTTGCGGATCAGCTCCTGAAGGGAGCGGCAGCCGGCCCGGGGATGTCGCCTGGCGATGGCCTGGTAAAAGAGACTGCCTAAAGAAAATAGGTCGGAGGCGAAAGACGCAGAGCCGCTGAAGCACTCGGGCGCTAGATAAGGCAAGGTGCCCGCTGCCTTCTTTGGCGGGGCGCCTTCCAGGCTCGCCAGACCGAAATCCAAAATCCTCAAACGGCCTTTCCGGTCGATGAGCAGGTTGCTCGGCGAAAGATCGCCGTGAAGCACGGATTGGGAGTGCAGATACTGAAGGGCCTGCAAGGCCTCCTTCAACCAGGCCAAGATTTTTTCAAACCCGGCCTTTTTCGCCCCCAAGAAAAAATTCTCGCCTTCCACATAGTCCATCCAAAAACAGGGACCCTTTTCTTCTTCGAAGAGGGGAGCGCTTTGAACCTGATAGCCCAAAACGGAGACCAAGGCCGGGTGCCGGAGGCGAATCAGAAGCTTGGCCTCTTCTTCAAAAAGGCCGGGAGAGCTGTCCGGGTTCAAGACCTTGACGGCCACCTTTCGGCCTTGGGGATCCAAAGCGCCGTAGACCTCTCCCATGCCGCCTTCGCCCACCCTCCCCAAAATTTTCCAGCTCCGCCGCATCGAGAGATTTTAATACAAAATGTGCAATGTGCAAATACAAGATGTGTAAAAAATGTGTAGTTCATCTTCGGTGCATCTTAAAAAATTAAACAAAATCAGTAAATTAGCGACTGGCACCTGCATTGCTTTGCATGAGGTGAAGGTTTTTTATGGAAGACATCAACCCGGTCGAAACTCTCGAAGCCTACCTCAGGGGCGAATTAAGCTTGGAAGAGGCTTGCAGCCGCTTAAAGATTCACCGCAGCACCCTCTGGCGTAAATGCCGACGCCTCAAAAAGGCGGGCATTGAAGGCCTGCGCCATGGGCTCAAAGGCCGCCGCTCCAACCGGGCCGTTCCCATGAGCACCCGGGAAGAAATCTTAAAATTTTGGATCGAGAAGGCACAACCCGCCAGCATGTCGATCTACTCCTTTCACCGAAAGCTGCTCAGAAGCGAATACAAGGTGAGCTATTCCACCCTGCTTCGCTGGCTGTCGGGTAAAGAAGCGCAGGAAAGAGCATCTGAAGGTCCGCAAGAACCAAACAAGATGGCTGAGTAAGGTTTTTCAGCCATTATAGTCCGATCAGATGATTATCGAGGACGGCGCTTGTCGGTGCCCGCTGTATTGTATAGGTTTGATTCGTCGGTTGGTCGTGAAATTCGAGATTCTCCTGTCGGAAAGTGCCCAGGTGGCGGGTGAAGGGCTGAGCCGCGAAGTCCCAGAGCTGCTTGAAGTCGATGGCCGCCAGGTCCGCCTGCGCGGGGTCGTGCAGTTCCGGCGGAAGGAAGAGGGCCTCGTCCCAGGTTTGCTTCTTCACCGGCATGCTGCCGCACTCGTAATACCAGAGGCTCAATTCGCCGGGATTCAAGGTCAAATTCTCGAAGACGACGTTGAATCCTTCCGCATTTTTGTCAATCAAGCGGGCGTCTTGAAAGAAGCCGTTCATCATGAGCCGGCCATCGGCGTCGTAAGGTAGGTAGACCAAACGAAGGTAAGGTCCGCCGATGCCATCGCTCCTCCATTCTCCAACGCTGCCTTCCTCAAAATAAAGCTCCACGATCAATTTTAGGTCGCTGCCCGGAGGAATGTGCAGGCCGATGGGGCCGGCGTCGGGGTCCACCACATGGGTGTTTTTGGCGATGGGGCCGAAGCGCATGCGTTGGCCGTCGCTAATAACCTGCTGGGCGGTCCACTCGTTGTCACCCAAGTGGGAGTCGTCTCCCTTGGGTTCCATAATGTCGGGGGCCGCGGCGTTGGCGCTGCCGGCCGGGCTTTGAAAGGGCGGAGGCGCGAGGCTGGGCTCCTCTTCGCTTTCACTTGGGGTTTCGATTTGGGTTTGGGGCAGGGGGGCCGTGACCGGGTTCAAGCCTCCACCGGAAAGGTTCAATCCCGAAGTGCAAGCGAAGGATCCGGTGAGGCACAAGACGGCCCAGAGTAAAATCGCGATCCAATGTGGGGCACCCGTGCTCCCTCCGGTTGAATGCTCGATTTGTATTCGTTGTCTCATTTCTAAAGACCCTAACAACAGCCCTTGTTCTCAGCGATCATGTATTTATCGGATAGCACATGACCGTCTCCGCAAACCAGAAACGATGCCCAAGATAAAATTTTGGCCATCGGATTTTGGTAGCACTTTTATTGAACAAATGACATCCGACTTGTCGTGTGGTGAAATGAGTCTCGACTTCGTTCTTGTCGGCTCATGGAAAAATTCCATTTAACTCCTGATTTGGCGATCGTGGGCGCGGGACCGGTAGGCTGTTTGACGGCCTTATCGTTTGCGCATCGCGGAGCCCAGGTTCTCCTTTTGGAGGCCAACCCCGCCGGAGCGGATCGGCTCGCGGGGGAATGGCTTCACCCGCCGGCCGTTCAAATCCTGGAAAGACTCGGCGTCAATGTCCCGGCTTCCGGTGGGCATAACACCGGAGCGGGTTATGTGGTTTTTCCCGATGACCGCTCCGAGCCGATTGTTTTGAAATATCCCGAGGGTTTAAAGGGAATAAGCTGTGAGCATAAACATCTGGTTCTCGCCCTTCGCGAAGCGGTGGTGTCGCAGCCTTCCATCCAATTTATCTCCTCCGTCCGCGCCACCCGGATTGAAGGGAAAAAATTGACTTTCCGAAATGAGGATCAGGATCTTGCGAAGACCGTTACGGCCGGCCAGATCGTCGGCGCTGATGGCCGCGCGTCTTGGGTCCGAAGGCAGTTGGGGGATCCGAATCATAGTGTCACGGTTTCTCTCATGGCCGGAATTCTTTTAGAAAATGCCGAGCTTCCCTATGAGGGGTTCGGGCACGTCGTGTTGGGAGGGCCTGGACCGGTTTTGATTTTTCGGATTAGCCCCCGGTATTTGCGGATTTGTTTGGATGTTCCCGCTCATCGGCACAGCGTCAAAGAAGCATCCGCTTATCTTTGGAACGCGTATGGCCCAGTTCTTCCGTCGGCTTTGCTCCCTGCGTTTCAAGATGCCTTGCAAAAACGTCCCATCCTTTGGGCGGCGAACCAATTCCGTTCCCGATTTTATTATGGGGAGAATGGAATCCCCTTGGTAGGAGACGCCGTCGGCCACTTTCATCCACTCACGGCCGTAGGGTTAACTCTGGGCTTCATGGATGGGGACTGTCTAGCCCGCAGTTCTTGTTTTGAGGACTATCGGAAAGAGCGCTCGGCTCTCAGCTATGTTCCTGAGTTATTGGCCTACTCTCTCTATCGAGTCTTCACCAACCAAGATGCGGGAAGCGTTGCCTTGCGAAAATCCGTTTACCGTACCTGGCGGGAAAATCCCTTTGAACGCCAGCGGACCATGCGACTTTTAGCGGGGCTTGAAACCGACCCATCCCAGTTTCGCAAAGCTTTTCTCAAGATGATGCGGTCGGCTATGTCGGGGGCCCTGAAAACCTATCAATGGCGTTCGATGATCGGTGCGTTCGGCGGGTTTATGGAATGGTTCCAATGGTTGCGGGCGAATGCCGCTGAGCTACGCCAATCCGCCAACGCCCACGACGGGAAGAAATGCCTGTAGTTGTCGTACTTCTACAGTTTGTAGTTTTTCTACTGAGGCATACGTTTCGAACAATTCTTTCCCAAAAAAGACGATACGATATTTGAAACCAAATCATCTCAGATCTTCGAGGGCTCTCATGAACGCATTATTTTCACGAATCCATCTCCTATTTGGTTCCGCTAACATCGCAGGAGCCGTCGCGCTTCCGGAACTGGCCAGGCTTTCGAGGCCCGTCCCTCAAAAAATTCCAGCGACGGCAACGCGCCTTATCCGCCAACTTGATCCTGAAAACCCGTACTCCGAAAAGAACTCCGGCCCCTTGCGGCAGGAAAGCTCTTCGTCGCAAAGGGTCGTGCCGCCCCTTTGGAGAGAGCGCCCTGTCCGCCAACTGGATCTCGAGAATCCCTACTCCGAAAAGAACTCCGGCCCCTCGACCGCACCGGCCGAAATGAGAAAACGCGAGATCGATGAGGTCAATCCGTATGCCGATGAGAGTCGCGCCACTCCGCCAGTGCCCACAACGGGAAGTAATGCCGGTAGTTGTCGTAGTTGATGAGACAGGTCTTGTTGAAGACGCCGACCAGCGACTCGCGCGCCCAGCTCCCATCCACCTCCTGGCGGCCGACAAGGAACCGGGCGGCGCGGCGAGCCGGCTCGCTGGCGCCCGCCCCCGCGCGCACGAGCGCGGAGAGCGCCCACGCCGTCTGCACGACCTGTCCGCGCGAATGCTGGACGTAGCGCCGCTCGCGGCAGCTCTGGCCGCTTTCGCCCCATGACCCGTCGGGCTTCTGCCGGCCGACGAGGAAATCCACCGCTCGGGCCAGCGCCGGATCGTCCCGGCGGGCCCCGGCCGCGACCAGGCCGCTGACGCCGAACCAAGTGCCGTAGGTGAAACAGACGGCCCATGATCCCTCGAAGCTGCCGTCGGCTCGCTGGCGGGTCCGTAAGAAGTCCCCGCCACGGGCGATGGCGCGATCGACGCCCTCGAGATGAGGGAAGCGCGTCCGTGCCTGCGCTAGCGCCTGCAGCACGGCGCTCGTGCACTCGACGTAAGAGTAGTCCACCATAATGTCGCCGAATACTTCCGACGGATTGAGTCTCTCCAGCCAGGCGCCGCCTCGCTTTAGCTCATAGGTCGCCCAGCCGCCGTCCTGGTTCTGCCAGCTCTGGAGCAGGCCGACGGAGGCTTCGAGGAGCTCGGGCGGAATCCGGTCCGAAGCCTCGATCTTGGACTCGAGTGCCAACGCGCACTTCAGGCCTTCGGCGGTGCAGTCGGTGATGGGCCAGCCATGAGGCCGGTTGGAGAACGGCCAGCCGCCGCGCGAGCGGTGGCGGTAGTGCGCTTCGAGCTCAGGGACGTCGTCGAGGATCTGATTGTCGCGGACGAACGTGTAAGCGCGCCTGACGACCGGGTCGTGGCCGCCGGCCGCCAGCACCGCCTGCAGGGCGAAGGCGGTATCCCAGAGCTCGCTCGAGTTGTAGCTCTGCATCTTCATGCCGTCGTGGCCGTCCCAGAGATAGCCTTCGAGCGCGGTGAAGCTGCGCTCGACTTCGGCGTCGGCGCGGCGGAAGCAGTGGACGAGCGTGTTCAGGACCGCGTTCACCGGCCCGATGCGAATGAAGCTGGTCGTGCGATCCTCGAACTGGATGTGGCGAAGGCACTCGTCGAGGGCACGTCGCCGGAGCGATCGCGGCACCAAGCGCTCGAGGCCGTCGAGGGCGCGGTTGACGGCGCGGAGGGCCAGCGAGGGTGCGGTGTAGCGGTCGGTGGCGGCGAGCACGTTGCGCTGGGCCTCCCAAGCGATCGCGGCGTAGCGCCCTTGATAGAGCTCGGCCCGCAGCGCCCGGATGAGGTCCCCGGCGGGGACGGCAGAGCGCGTCCCGTAGAGCCAGGCCATGGGCAAGTAGACCTGGCGGCAGTGACACCACAGGCGCGCCGGGTGGAATGGAGCGGCATAGGGCAGGAGCCAGAGCTCCGGCGGGACCGGGTGGATGCCTCGCCAGTCGTAGAGGTTGAGCACGCAGAGGAAGTGCTTGCCCCAGGGCGCCGCGCCGAGCGGCGACCCGTTCGCGTGGATCCAGCGCAACATGCGGGCGGCGCGGGGGTCGTCGGGAGCGGTGCCGAGGATGCGTAGGGCCACGTAGCCAAGCACCGTGGTGAACATCGAGCCCTGGGTGTCCTCGGCGTGGAGCCCCAGGCTTCCGTCTTCGCGTTGAGCGCTGGCTAAATACTCGAGCATGCGCCTGCGGCGCCGCTCGTCGACGGGGCGGCCCGCAGCGTGGGTGAGGCCCACGTACATCGGCAAAAGGAACATCGGTCCGCCGTAGTCGCCGGCCCAACTTCCGCGCGCTTCCTGGCGGCGCGCGAGGTTCTCCACGGCCCTGGCGATGGCGTTCTCGACGATCACAAAAATGCCATGCGCGACCGCGACGCGGAACGCAATTAAAAAGAGATTCACATCCACGGCCGCGCGCTAAGACGCTTCACGGTTTCATTTCTACGTGAGAGGAATTCGTGACTTGTCGCTTGCTTGGGGAACGACCTTCACTTTATATTTTCGAGAAATTGGAGCACGCGACGAAGAGGAAGGGGGCCCGATGAATGCCACTAAAGCTGCCAAATACGTCGGCTACTTCGACAAAGAGGTCCTGGAGCGCAAGGAAAACTACGCTTCATTGGTCAACACCTACTACGAGCTCGTCACCGATTTCTACGAATTCGGCTGGGGCAGGTCCTTTCATTTTGCGCCGCGTCGCCGCGGCGAGAGCTTCAAAGATTCTCTGACCCGAATGGAGCGCTATCTGGCCCAAAAGTTAGGTCTGGCCCAGCACAGCGTCGTTCTCGACGCTGGTTGCGGTGTCGGCGGTCCGATGCGCGAAATCGCGCGCTACACCGGCGCCAGGATAGTCGGCATCAACATTAACGCCGATCAAGTCACGCGCGCCCGTAAATATAACCGTGCCGCGCAACTCGACGGCCAATGCAGCGTCGTCCACGGCGATTTCATGGAGCTTCCGGTGGAGGACGCGTCGTTCGACGCCGCCTTTGCCATCGAAGCCACGTGTCATGCGCCTGATCGCACCGCGTCGTTCTCCGAAATCGCGCGAGCCCTCCGGCCAGGTGGACTGTTCGCGGTTCAGGAATGGTGCATGACGGACGCTTACGAACCCGGTAACCCGTTGCACGAACAGTTGAAGCATGACATCGAGGTCGGAGACGCCTTGCCCGAGCTCACCGGGACGAATGCCGTCGACGAGGCGTTCATCGCCGCCGGCTTCGAAATTCTGATGCGCCGCGACCTTCGGCAGGACTCGGATCCGGAGCTGCCCTGGTATCACCCTTTGACCGGCCGTGAGCTCTCGCTCTCCGGCCTGCCGCGCACGCAATTCGGGCGCAAGCTCACGAACAGATTCGTTCATCTCCTCGAAAAGCTGCGGCTTGCGCCCAAGGGCACCAAGGCGGTAAGTGACATGCTGATGCGGACTTCGGATGCCTTGGTGGCCGCCGGCGAGCTGGGCATCTTCACCCCCATGTATTTCGTGCTCGCTCGGAGGTGACACCATGCAAACCGATGTATTGCAGACCAAGCGACCGCCGACGTTTGCAGAGGCGAGCACCCGCCGACAAAAAGCACGAGCCGCCGGCCTCGTTCCCGATCACTGGTATATCGTCGCTCGCGCCAACGAACTCCGACCCGGAGACATGAAGGAGATCGTATTCTCCAAGCAATCGATCGCGCTTTATCGGGGCCAGGACGGAGAGTACCGAGCCATTGAGAACCGTTGTGCGCACCGATCGCTCAAGCTGACGACGGGGGTCGTCGAGGGTTGCAATCTGATTTGCCAGTATCATGGGTGGATGTACAACGGCGACGGCCGGTTGATTGGAGTGAAACACGATCGATTTGGCCATGAATTGCTGAATCTCCGTATTCGGAGCTATCCGGTTGCGGTCAGTGACGGGCTTGTTTGGATGTTTCCGGGCGATAGTAAAAAGGCGAACCAAACGCCGATTCCGGCGCTACCGGAGATGGGGTCCGGCAGCGGATGGAGTCACTACGTGCGCGAGTACCGCTGGCAGTGCCACCACTCCATGGTTATCGACAACTTGTGCGACTTGAGTCACGGGTACTTGCATCGAAGGACCAGACCCTTCGGCTACGATGCCAGGCTCACTCGCTACCAATCGGGCGCCGACGACGTGACCATCGAGTATCAGGTCCGGATCGGCGACAGCAAGCTCATGAACGCGCTATTCGATCGTCGGCAGATGCCATCCGGGTCGCTTCTTCTGAAGTGCGACTATCCATATTTTTGGTCATGGACGGACGATTACATCAAGATCTTCGTGAGTTTCATCCCAGTGGACGAACGGACCACGCATTTCTTCATGGTCGGTCTGGTTCGACCTATGAATTTCCCTTACACCGGCTGGAAACTCCCGAAGTGGGCAATGGAGGCCGTCGTCAGGTACTTGTCTCCCTTGGAGCTCGACAAGATCATGAAAGAAGATCAGGCCGCGCTGAGTTGGGAAATCGACGCCTACGAGCGCCATTGGAATGAACCGGCCATCGAGCTGAATCCGGTGGTCAATGCGGTGCAGGATCTGATCATTGGGAAGTGGACGGCATACATGAAGTCCGAGGCTTAGTGAGAATTTACCAATGGACCCGTCGCACGCCACCTCAACCCTCTACGCCCGGCCGTACCGGCCGCGCGCAGTCGCTTTCGTCAACGGCGCCGGCCGCCTCTTCGAGCGGGCCCGGCTTGGCCGGGTCGACCTCGGCGAGGAGCGGCTGTTACGGACCGCCCAGCGCCGGGCCGGCCTCGAGGATTTCGGGGAGCCGTCGTTCCGGGAGCCGCTCGCCCGGCTGCTCGCCGCCATTGAGCGCGAGGCGCGGCTCACCCCGGTCGGGCGCCTCCTCATCCGGGAGCGGCTGAGCGGGCTGCTCCAGAACCGGTTGCGTGCGGTCTCGCTCTTCGCGCGCCGACCGGAAGTGCTAGACCTCGAGCTTGCGCCGCCGATCGTGATCGCCGGTCTCCCTCGGACCGGCACCACGCTCCTTCACCGGCTGCTCGCGGCGGACCCCTCGCTTCGGGCGCTTCGTTCGTGGGAAGCGCTCAATCCGGCGCCGTTCCCGGGTCGGCACCTGGCCCAAGGCCGGCGCGACCCCCGGATCCGGATGGCCGAGCGAAGCGTGCGGGGGATCACTTACCTCGCCCCCGACTTCCTGGCCGTTCATCCGGTCGACGCCCACGCACCGGAGGAGGAGCTCCTGCTCCTTGACGTCTCGTTCCGGAGCACGGTGGCGGAGGCGCTTCTGCGGGTGCCGAGCTTCGCCCGGTGGCTCGAGGAGCAGGATCAAACGCCGGCCTACGTGTGGGCCCGCGATCTGCTGAAGCTTCTCGCCTGGCAGGGGGGCGGACGGTGCTGGGTGCTGAAGACGCCGCACCATCTCGAGTGGCTCGACACGCTGCTCGCGGTTTTCCCGGGCGCGACCATCGTGCAGACGCATCGCGACCCGGCTCGGATCCTACCGTCGCTCTGCAGCCTGTTCGCCCACGCCCGGGGGGTGTTCAGCGATGAGGTTGACCCGATCGAGATCGGTCGCGACTGTACGAGGAAGGTGCGGCGCATGATCGATCGGGCGATGGACAGCCGCGACCGGCACCGCGAGGCGCGCTTCGCCGACGTAGCCTATGAGGCCCTCGTCCGGGATCCGATCGGCGAGGTCGAGCGGCTATACGCGCGGGTCGGGCTGGTCCTGTCGGCCGAGGCGCGGCGGGCGATGGAGGGGACGCTCCGCGACCACGGCCGCGAGCGCCATGGGAAGCACGTCTACCGGGCGGCCGATTTCGGCCTCGACGAGCGCCGGATCTCCGAGACATTCGCCGACTATCGCAAGCGGTTCGAGGTGGGGTCGGGGTGATCTTTCGGTTGCCATTGTCGGTACGAATTGCCAACCGCGCATTCGGTGGGTTGGAAGACCTCGGCGTGCGCGCCCTCCCCATCGACGCGGATCGCTATCTCGCATCCGCGATTAAGGCAACGGGCTGCGCTGACCTTGGCGAGCTCGGCGACGGCTTCCGCGTCTTATGCCGGGCCTTCGAGGCGGAGGCCAACCTCAGCTTGATCGGTAGGATCGGAGTCGGATCGGAGATCGGCAATCGCCTGAGACAACGCTTGCGCATCATCCGAGACCTCTCGTCTCATCCCGAGATCCATGACGAGAAAATCGTCGCGCCGGTATTCATCGTCGGGTTGCCTCGCACCGGGACAACCATGCTGCACAAGATGCTTGCAACAGACCCGAAGCTCCGCGCTCCGGCGAACTGGGAACTGCTGGAGCCATCGCCACCATCGACCCCAAGCGATGGGGCGGATGACCCGCGCATCCAACGCGCGAAACGCAAGGTAAGAGCCCTCGAATATCTCGCTCCGAGCCTACGCGCCATACACTCCATCGAAGCCACTGCTCCGGACGAGTGCTATCACCTCTATAGCCTTTCATTCACCGAGATAGCGTTCAATGGCATGGGACACATACCATCCTACATCGACTGGCTGACCACGACGAATTGGTTGCCCCCGACGCGCTTTCATCGCGACGTGCTGAAGCTCCTCCAGTGGAAACGCCCGGCGAAAACTTGGGTGCTCAAGGCTCCCGCTCATCTGTCTCGCATCGCGGAGCTCCTGGCGGTATATCCGGACGCTCGCTTCATCTGGACTCATCGGCCGGTCGGCACCATTGCTGCTTCCGGCTGCAGCCTGCAAGAACACGCGCGAACCATGCTCGGACGCGCTGTCGATCCAGGGCAGGTGGGTCGCGACTGGTTGCGTCTTTGGGGGTGGATGGCAAGCCGGGCGGTAAAAGCACGTTCGTTCATTCCCCCCGCCCAACTCTTCGATCTTACGATGGCAGAGATCGTGGCGGATCCTCGGGGCGCAATCCAGCGAGCGTACCGACATCTTGGGCTTGATTACAGTCCCGAGCTGGACGGCGGCATCACCGCATGGGTCCACAGCAATCCGGTCGACAAACATGGAGCCCACAAGTACTCGCTCGAACGCTACGGCTTGACGGCCAATGTAGTCGACAGAACGTTCGAGGAGTATATGAGCATTCGGCCCTGACCATGAAACGATCTCACCGAACTGGGCAGTTTAGCCCCGCTCCTTTTGGGCCCAAGCGTCATGGGGGAGGCACAGAAAAAATCTCCCGAGACTGGGCCTTCTCGATCTTATTGAGTCGGGACAGTAAGTGTGGGGGGACATAATTTTTCCAGCGGCCCGATTCCCTTGTCTGCGTCACAAGGGACTTGACCCTCGAGTAATCTTTAGGTGGATTACCGAATGGGATTGGAGCGGGAAACACCATCCACGTCTGGGTGAATTGGGGATAGGCTTTCTCCAGGCCCTTAATATACCAATGGGCCACTAAATCGGCGAGAAAGGGATCGGACTTAAGCCTTTCGCTCCGTTCGAGTTCACGGCTTAAAATAGGGTCCCATCGATCATAAACGCTCCTTCTCGCACGGGGATGAGGACCGACAGGTGCATAAAGGATCAGGTCCACCATCGTTTGGGGGGAGATAACAATTCCGGCCTCGGGCTTGTTTTGTGCCAGGTCTACCGAACCTTTTTTGGGCACCGGGGCCTGAGGAAAAGCGGAGCTATCATTCGTGTTGAGCAATTCCACTTCGATAAAATTTTCTTCAAGAGAAGGGGGGGACCAGGCGGTCTGTTCTCCTTTTGCTTCCAGGTAAGTCACTTTTTTAGGGTCCGATAGAAAGACACCCAAAGGGGTGAAATGTCTCTGCGATTCTTTGAGCTTAGGGAACTTTTCGAGGCCTCGAACAATGCTTAAATTCTTTATCCGTGCGGAAACGGACCCGACCTGATTTATCATCAAAATAATATCTTTGGGATTTTCTTCAATCGATCGGAGGAAAAGCCTGTTTTTCTCGGCGACGGCACGTGTGCGGGAAAACGGTTCTATAATCTGGGTAACCGCCAATTCTCTTATTGGATCGTCATCAGTTAAGGAGACGTTACCTGGCAATAGACGCGATAAATCTTCCAAGAAAACCCGCATCTGATCCCATTCCTTCAGAAATAAGATCACTTGATCTAAATCCGCATCTTGAAGAGTCGGAAAAATTTTATAGGGATCGGCCATTATCGTTTCTATCTTCCGAAATCGCCCGGAGGCCTCCCGACGTGCTAAGGAACCTCTCGCCAACGAAGTGAGAAACATCATCCTTTCCGAGTCGGTCTGAAGGTTTAAGAAACGATCCCTTTGCTCAGAAGTGCGAAAATAAAGTATCGAATCGCCCCCTTGATACCAAGCCACCCCAAAATCAATCCAACGATCTGAGAAAAGATCTGGCGCGTCGCTGAAGAGGCGATATTCCCTTCTTTTTCCTTCTTTCTCCTCGATGGGGCCGAGAGAATCTTGGGTAAATTCTGACCCTTTCACCGGATTCGTCGAAGGTGAAACGGTTTCCTCCCTTCCCTCGAAGTCAGGGGGCGAAAGTACCTCCTCTTCCATCGCTTCGAATTGGGGGACCTCCAGAATCGCATCCTCCGGCACATCGCCGTTGAATGGAATATCGGATGAAGGCAAATCGATGGAGTCCTCCTTGACAAAAAAGCCCTGCTCCGCCCTTTCGTCAGGCATGGGATTTGAGCTGACTCTTGGAGAAATAAGCAGATCTTTAAAGCTCATGGGTGAATCTTGACCTTGTTTGATGAGAAAGCCGGCATAGACAATCGCAGGATCATAAATCGGGGCCACCACCTCTTTACTCTTTCTTCCGGAAATAAGATTCTGCACCCAATCGATTTTTCCATCGGGCCTTTTGTGGAACAAGACAGGCTGAACATGTCTTTTGAAAACTTGCACCCCGATGCCGTAACTTTCGGGCAGCGCAATGCCTGAGTGAAAAAAGGCGGCCAAAAACATCTTGGTCTGGGCGCTGCAGTTCCCTTTTTTAAATTCCAGAAAATCGCTGATCCGGGAAAAGCTTCTCCCGTAATTCATAAAGTGCCGGTAATAAAGTTGGGTGGCGAGTGAGAAGGTATCCTTCAGCTCCGAATAAAGGGAAATGCTCCTGGGAAAATCCTCGAATTCGCTTTGAAGATTTTGAACTCTCTTTCCGGTTTCGTCATCCGAAAGGGAATTGGCCCCGATGGTCTCGATCTCGATTAGGAACGTGCTCGGGTCGGGTTGAAACTCAAGGTCCTCTTTCTTTTGCTTAAGCGCATCCGTTGCTACCTCGATCAGTCTTTCCTTGCGTCTCTTGGCCTGATCTTTAAGGGAAACCTTCTCTTCTTCGCTCAATGCGGCGGCTCCCAAGGCCACCCCATGCACCGCGGTCGAGATCCCCAAATAAATAATGAAAGGGGGAAGTGCCGGCGTATCAGGAAAGGAAGCTTTCAGAGGCCGAGGACCATGCAGATATCCTTCGGTCGGACCGAAGAACCGAGAAAAGGAAAACCGTCTCGATGGAATCGGCCATGGGAGCGAAGGTTTAGCTTCCGAATCGCTATAAGAAAAAAGACGAGGAAGTTGAGGAAGCGAAAACGAGGGTAGGGAAGGCTCCCAAGTCGAATCCCGGTTCAAATTTGAAATGGAAAAAAGTTCGGACACTCCCTTATTTCCTTTGGGTGGACTTCAAAAGAAGTGCTCTCATGCTAAGAAGGCTAAGCGCAAGCAGACCTAGAGACAAAGGAGTAAAGACGGCTTGATCTTTGCTCAGTTGACAACCACCTCCCGTTCCGGAGTCGGCCAAGCGAAACACAAGAAAATCATCATCTTGGTTTCCAGCCACCAAGATTTTGCCATCAGCTTGAAGAGCTAAAGCATTAGCCAATTCGAAGGTTCCGAAATTGAACTCCGCCTTTCCATCGCTGCCAAAGGAGGTATCCAAATCTCCGTTGCTCTCATATCGTACAACAAAGATATTTAACTCTAAGGGGTTTGGAGGAGGAGCCATAACCGCAAATCCCGCAACGATAATCTTGCCATCCGATGACAAAGCGACCGCCGTTGCCAAAGCCGAGCTGCCAAAATTTGTGACAACCTTGCCATCGGTGCCAAAACCTGAATCTAAACTTCCATCCGGGTTATATCGGAGGATAGCGAAGCTTCCGGAAGAGTCAGTCTCCCCGGCTGAACCAACGAGGACCAACTTCCCGTCATTCTGCACCGTCAAAGCGGATTCAACATCAATCGTTGCGATATCAGTCCTTACCTTTCCATCCGTACCAAAAGAGAGATCGGGCAAGCCATCCCCTTCAAAGCGAAAGAGCGCAAAATCAGAATTTCCCCCATCACTAAAATCTCCCGAAATCAGGATCTTTTCTCCACTTTGTAAAGCGACCCCACCAGCCGTCTCAGAACCTCCAAAGTCCTGAATGACAATCCCTCCGGATCCAAAAGTACCGTCCAAATTTCCGTTAGCGTCGTAGCGCGCCAAGGCCACGTCGGTCACGCCCCCTCCTAACTGGGCACCCGTCACCAGAATTTTTCCATCGGGATAGAGCGTCGCAGAGATGACGCGTTCAAAGGAGCCTAAATCACTGACGGTCGTTCCTCCGCTTCCGAAACTGGCGTCCAAAGTCCCATCGGAATTATAGCGAGCCAACAGAAAATTTCCGTTGTTGGTTGTTTCGGCTGTTCCAACGGCTAGTATTTTTCCGCTCGGTAATGAAAAAATCTTGACCGCCCCTTCATTCTCACCAAAGTTTGAAATTACCCGGCCGCCGTTTCCAAACGTGGAGTCCAATTCGCCCGTAGGCAAAAACCTCAAAAGAACCAAATCGTCATCCACTCCATTGCTCGCCGCGCCGCCGGAGAGAATCTTCCCATCCGACTGCATAGCTAAAGTAAAGATCCGATCAGAAGGACCGACATTCTCCACAACTTTGCCGCTGATTCCAAAAGTTGTATCAAGATCCGCCGGGTTTGCCCCCGCCTTGAGGCTCAGCGTGAGACTAAAAATAAAAACAAATAGTAGTAGAAATTTTTTCATAGGGGTCCTGGCGAATGTATCGGCGGAAGAAAAATTACTCTCTTGGTTGCATTTCTAAAATAAGCAGCGTGAGGTTTGCTAAAAATTTATCGGACCGTTTTTCGGGAAGTTGTTCCTTCCACGGTAAAGATCCTTCAACCTCATGTCGCATTCTTTTCGAAATACTGGGAAGCCCAGGCTACTGCTCGAATAGATGGAGGCGAGAGATTTTAATGGGACGACTCGATGCTTAACAAATAGGTTTTCAGCAGGCTATAAAGGCAAAAGGAAGGCTTTCGAAGCAGCTCCTGATGCTGACGCAAATCTAATAAGTGCATCTCCCATCTTCCGGCCGTAGCCGCCGAAACTAACCTGTCCCGAGCACCTGGACAAGGACCTCGCGGGGGCGCGGCCCGTCGAACTCGATCAGCGCCACTTTTTGCCACTGGCCGAGGACCAGGCGGCCTTCACGGACGATGAGCGTCACGCTCGGATGGCCGAAGAGGGTGGATTTCACGTGGGCGTCGCCGTTGCGGTCGCAATGGCTGTCGTCGTCGCAGAGGTTCACCGTCCTCATGGGGCTGTTGTGGAGATACGAGTCGCTCTTGGGGGCGAAGAGGCGGATCTTCCTCATCAAATCCGTCAGGAGCATGGGTTCGTCGAGCTCGTTGACGACGAGCGTGGCCGACGTGTGAAGGATCTGAGCCGTGAGAATTCCGTCGACGATTCCCGCCTCGCGAACGATTCGCTTCAGCTCCTCCGTCAGGTTTTGGATGTGAAAGCAATCCGACGGTTCGATGAACGGCGCGAGCCGAGGATCGAAGTCGGTTAGGTTCTGCTGTTTGGTCTGAACCGCGATCCGGGCGTGATGGGCGAGCAAAGAAATTTCGCCTCTCAAATTTTCGGTGGTCGACTGACTCGTACGTTCCATTATCTCCCCCTCCTTATCGGGATCTCGACGGCTTCGAGGAGATCTGTTTACTTGGTTGGTTCACTTAAAAATAACATTTTCAAGTCCAGTGACAAAACAAAAACGACCGTGGAGAGAAGATCCAGAGCCGCTTTCAACCGCTTAGTTTCACTCTTAATGACGTGAGAATTTTTTTTACCACTCCCGCTTTGCTTGACACTCCAGTTCCCTCGCTATGTAAAATCCTTCCCAATTCCACATCCGAATAATTCATCTTCAACATAAACAGGGAGGGACTTCTCATGAAGATATTGTCGGCCTTCGTGGCGATTTTTCTTTTGGGCATCACAGCCGCACTGGCGGGAACCGGCAAGCAGTCTTACAGCTTGCCCGGCGAGTTGCCCGCGGGCAGCTCGGTTTGGCTGTCGGAGTATGTGGAGGCGGTCGGCGCGGGGGCGGCGATTGCCTCCACCTTTCGGGTTCCGCCGTCCAATCCGGCCAACTTTTACGCCGGGATCACCCACGTGAACTCGGACGGAACGCTCAACACGACAATGGCGCCGGACGGCGTGTTGATTCATCCCAACAAAACTAACATGTATGGGTTCGACTCCGCCTTCGACAAGCTGGCCTTGGCCGGCACCTGGGGCCCCAATGGCAATCCGAGCTATATGCAGACCTTTTCGGCCCTTGAGCCGGAATTCGATTCGCCGGCCATCGGTCTCGGTGGCACCCTTCGCTTCGCGGCGGTGCGACGGGTGCTCTGCTGGCCACGGCCTCTCCACTCATCGGTCATACTTTTGTGAAGGATATGGCGGTCGACTCGCAGGATCGCATCGTCCTCGCGGGCATTTTTTCCACGGTCACTCCGGCATCCAGCCACCAGGCGACCGTATTGCGCTATACGAGCAGCCTTCAGGCCGACGCGAGTTTCGGAACCGCCGGCAAGGCGACTTATGCTTTTCTCTCCGCCCCCGGCGCCACCTCTTGCCCGACCGGCGGGAGCGGCACCGGCTGCAACGTCGGCGGAGTGGCGATTCAAGCGGACGATAAGATCGTGGTCGGCGGGTATCGCAACGCCTTCACGGCCCTCGCGGTGGCGCGGGTCAATGTCGATGGAACGCTGGACACCACGTTCGGCAGCTCGGGCGTCGAGTACCTCACGATTAGCGGCTTCACCCTCTATGATAACGGCTCCATCGATCTGGATGAAGATGACGGGATCTGGATCACCGGCGGCGCCTACCAGGCCGGCTACTCCAACCGGAAAACTCTCTTGGCCCTGCTGACGCCGAACGGCGCGCTGGACACAAGTTTCGGCTCGACTCCTTAAGGCCGGCTTTATCCTTGAAGAGCCTGGATCTCCTCAAAGAGATCCAGGCTTTTCTTTTAAGCAAGTCCCAAGAATTCGCAGGCTTTGAAAAAGCAGCCGTTCCGATCGGCGTGCCCGAAGACGGCGGTCATCCCGTCCCCGAGATGATCTCCGACGTTTTTTCGGCGCCGAATGCCTTTGGCAGATAGTTGATGCCGGTTCAAGTCCATAGAGGCTACGGGAGATTTGCTCATGGGTTTTATGGAGAAAAATTTGTCATTTCGAGGCCCAAAAAAAAGCCCCGATCCCGGAGGATCGAGGCTTTTAGAAGAATAATGGCTTCGCTTAGAAGTTGTAAGCGAACTCGGCAGCGATCGCGTGCGACAGCGAGGTGGTGTCGCCGTTGGCGGCCGGGGTGACCAGGGTGGCTTGGGAGCCGGTGGTCGAAGCGAAGTGGTGGAGATCCATCCGGTACTCCAGCTTCATCTTCGCGCCGTCGGTGATCTGGTAGCCGGCACCGATCACGAAGTTGTGGATCTGTTGGTCCGCGCCGGTGAACTTACCCTGGAAGTCGTGGATATAGCCGTAGCTGAAATAAATATCCCAGACATCGCTGAGGGCATAGTCGAGGACCAGCAAGCCGCCCAAGAACTTGGCGTTGGGGCCGGCCACCGTCGGCAGGTTGTTGCGCTGCTGATAGTGGAATTCGGCCGCGAGCAGGAAGTTCTCGGTGATCTTCCAGGCCAGGTCCATGTTGATCATGTGGTCGAGGTGGGCGTTGTTGTCCGGTTGCTCGGGGCCACCGGCATAGCTCAAGCCGACGGTGCTCTTCTTGCCTTCCTCGCCCCAGTTGAAGCCGAGACGCATACCCCACGAGGGAATCGCGCTGTCGGCGCCGGAGCCCGGAGGGCCAACCAAGCAGGCCGCGCCGATGATGACGCAGTCATAGAGGTTGTTCACCAGGTAGAGGTGGAAGTCGAAGTGATCGCCGAAAGCCCAGTACATCTTCGCACCGGTTCCGTTGGTCGGGGTGACGAAGTTGTAGATGTTCGAGAAGGAGATCGTCACGTTGTCGGCGCGATCGACCAGGTAGTAACCCATCGGGATGTTGAAGCGACCGATCAGGAACTCACCCTTCAGGACACCCAGGGTGACATAGCCTTGTTCCAGCTCGAAGTTGGAGCCGGTCAGGCCGGTATCGGTGTTACGACCCGAGCCGGAGAGCGAACGTCCGAAGTCGAGGTCGGCGCGCAAGCGGATCCGCTCGCCGAAGCTCTTCTGGATGTCCAACTCGACCTGATCGACGTAGAAGCCGAAGGTGTCGCGGTTGGGGGCGGTGGCACCGCGGAAGTCGCGAAGACCGCCGCTGATGTCGCCGATAGCGGCGTTGTCGTCGTGCTGCCAACCGGTCACGATGTCAACGTTACCGCTGAATTCGACACCGCCGGCCGCCGAATCCTCGGCGTGAACGGGCAAGCTCAGGCTCAGAGCGAGCAGGCTTGCCGCGATGGTTAGTTTTTTCATGGTCATCTCCTTCTTTCTCCCAAGGTAACGAGGATCCCAAAAGGCCACGCAACCCGGCAGTTATGTACAAAAAACTTGTGGAATTTTGCTGACTTAGGCTGCAAGGGGGGTGCCAAAAGAGAAGGCGGAAAAACGATGGAAATATGCTGGCTTAAAAATGGGCCCTTCCCGGTTTAGCCCGATCAATCCGCCTAAATTATTGGCACCTGACGAAAACTGCAGCACTCCTTTCCGTTAAAAGTTGTAGGCGAACTCCAGCGCGAGGGCGTTGGAGATCGCCGAGCGATCGCCACCGGTCAGCGCGGCCGCGACGGCGGCGCTGTAGTTGTGGAGATCCAATCGGTATTCGAACTTGAGCTGGGCTCCATCCGTGATCTGGTAACCGGCGCCGATGCTGAAGTCGTGAATCTGCTGGTCGAGGCCGGTGTAGGCTCCGGTCGGATCGATGTCGTGGATGTAGTCGTAGCGGAAATAAATGTTCCAAGTCTGATTGGCGATGAAGTTGACCAGCAGGAAGCCGGCCAAGCCCTTGCTGTTGGGAGTGCCCGGAGGAAAAGCTCCGGTCACGTTGTCCTGCCGATAGAGGAACTCGCCGCCCAGGTTGAAGCGCTGGCCCAAGTAGAGATTGAAATCCAAATCGATGATGTGAGTCAGATGGGCGTTGTTGCCGAACTGCTCAGGACCGCCGGCGTAGCTGAGGCCGACGGTGTTTTCCTTGCCCTCGCCGCCCCAGGTGAAGCCCAAGCGAGTTCCCCAGGAGGGAATGGCGCTGTCGGTCCCGACTGCGCCGCCGAAGACGTCTTGGAGGTTGTTGACGAGATAGAGGTTCCAATCGATGTTGTCGTTGAAGGCGTAATAAATCTTGGTGCCGGTGACGTTCTGGGGACGAAGGTAGCGGTAGAGATTGGAATAGGAGAGGGCGACATTGTCGACCCGGTCGACGCTCTCCAAGCCGATCGGCGCGTTGAAGCGGCCGAGCAGCAGCTCCATGCCCTTGCCGACCGGGATATTGGTGGTGATGTAGCCCTGCTCGAGGTTGAAGTTGGAGCCGGCCTGGGTGGTGCGGCCCGAGCCCGAGAGGAAGCGGCCGAAATCGAGGTCGGCCCGGATCCGGATGTTTTCGCCGAAGGTCTTCTGGAGGTCGAGCTCGACCTGGTCGACATAGAAATTGAAAGTGTCGCGGTTGGGAACGGCCAAGCCGCGGAAATCGCCGAGCTGGCCCGAGCCCGATCCGGCGGTGTCGACCGCGTTGCAGCCCAATCCGCCGGGCCCGAAGGCGCAGCTGCCGCCGACGCCCGGTGCCGGGCCGTCGAAAGTCGAGCCGTCATCGTGCTGCCAGCCGGTGACGATGTCGACGTTGCCGCTGAACTCGAGGCCGGCGGCCTTGGACTCGGCGGCAAGCGCCTGGCCGAAACCGGTTAGGGATAAGAGGCTGGCGGCGAGGGCGTAGGCTAATGGCTTCTTCATCGTATCTTCTCCGTCGAAAAGACCCGAACAGGGGTGGCGGATAGAGGAAGGCCCTTTAAGAATGCCCTTCTCATCCGCCTTAAATCCGAAATTTGGCTTTGGAAACCTCGCCCGATATTCCCTTAGAAATCCCAGTCCTACCTCTCGGGCGATAGAAAAATAAAATTACTTATATTAAAATCACACTTAAATTATATATAATTATACGTCAAGTTTTTTGCTCTATCCTTAGGCAAAGGCTCCAAATTTTGCGGCTAAATGGCGGATGCTTGGGGTAAAGTCAAATAGAATCTTTATGCGCTGCGTTATGAATTTTCTAAACGCTCGAAGGGTCGAGGAAGATGGCTGAAGTAGCGATTAAACGGAAGGTTTTGGTGGTGGATGACGATCCGCAGATCCGCAAGATTCTCACCCGGATGCTGGAGCCCTCCATCTATGAGATTCGGAGCGTCGACGACGGCTTTACGGCCATTCAGTCGGTTCGAGAGTGGGAGCCGGACCTGGTCATCCTCGACATCATGATGCCGGGCATGTCGGGCATCGAAGTTTGCCGGCAGATCCGAGCCGAGCAGGCCGGGGCCAATCTGCAGATCCTCATGCTCTCGGCCAAGGACTCCCAAGCCGACCGCCTCCGCGCTTTGGAATACGGGGCCAACGACTACGTCACCAAGCCCTTCCACATCGCTTCGCTCGGCCGCAAAATCCAATACATGTTCGAGAAGTCCTAAGAGTCCGTGATGCCGCTGGCTTTTGTCTTTCTGCCCGGTCGGGGTCGGGGTGGGAGTGCCTCTCAGAATTCTGCCCGGTCGGGCTAGTCGGGCCAAAAAATCCGCTTCGCAATAAAACTTGGTGGGCTGAATTCAACTAGCAATTGCAACACTCAAGGGCGAAGGCCTCAGCGGGAGTTTTGAAGTTGAGGCATTTCCGTGGACGATGATTGAGCCAGCGCTCAATGGATTTTATCTTATTCTTTGAGACCTTAGCGAAGTCCGTTCGCTTGGGCAAGAATCGCCGAACCAGACCAACGGTGTTCTCCACCGTGCCCTTCTCCCAACTATGGAAGGGAGTGCAGAAGTAGGACCGGGTGCCCAATACGGCGTTGACGCGTTCATGCTCCACGTTTTCCCGGCCATTGTCATAGGTGAGAGACTTGAGCAGTTTTCCAGGGAGGCGGCTCAAAGAGCGGTTCAAGGTGCTCCGCACCCATGCCGCTGTCTTTCGATTAAGTTTATGCAACCGGGTAAAACGTGTCTTTCTCTCCACTGTCACCAGCAGAGCGGCTTGGCCTTGCCAAGAGACGGCCGTATCGGATTCCCAATGGCCAGCTTTAAGACGCTTTTCGACGTGTTTGGGACGCCGTTCAATGCCATTTCGCCCAGGAATATGGAGGCTTTTCTGCTTTTTGCCCGGGTAGCGACGCCGCCGTCGTTTTTTCCCCCGAGCCAGAAACCGGACCAAATTCTCAGCCTCGGCATAGATCCATTGGTAGATGGCCTCATGGCTGATACGAAGCGAGGGTTTCTGCAAAGCTAGGCGCCCTGCAATCAGCTCGGGCGACCAACCCAGCTGAAGCTTGCTTAAGACATAACGGCGTAGTTCAGGGCTTTTGAGCCGGGGTCGCCGATGACTCTCTCGGTTTCTCTTGACGGCACGCTCGTGGGCTTTATGGGCAAGGTAATAACCGGTGTAGATGGGAGGAGCATTACGCTTAAACTCACGGCTAATGGTGCTGGGGCAACGGCCCAACTTGCCGGCGATCTCACGGAATGATTTCCCTTGGCCGCGCATCACGGCTATCAGGTCTCGCTCCTCGATGCTTAGGTGCCTAAACTTTTTGCTCATGCGGCTTGGGTACCGCAGAAACCTTATAACCCTAAGTGTTGCATTTGCTTATTGAACCCGTGTGGCTTCCTTCGTCAGCCCCTAAGTTTTTTGCTCCGTCGGATTTTTTGCCCCTCCTACGCCCTCCCTCCTGCAGAGATATTCTGAGAGAGGCACTCCCACCCCGACCCCGACCTCCCACTGTGCCGACTTGCCTGTCATCCTGAGCGAAGCGAAGGATCTATGACCGCCCAAGGTGGATGATCTACCAAAAGAGGTCACAGATCCTTCGCTTCGCTCAGGATGACCTTGCATCAGCACGGAGGTAGGTCGGGGAGGGCCGGGCAGAAACATCTTAAGCAACGCGCCGAGATCTCGCGCGCGCCTACCGCACTTCGAAGATGTATTCGATTTCCACGCAGGAGCCCATGGGGAGGTCGGTGACGCCGACGGCGCTGCGAACATGCTTGCCGTTCTCGCCGTAGATTTCGACCAGGAGATCGCTGGCGCCGTTCAGCACCTTGGGCTGGTCGACGAAGCCGGGCATGCCGGAGACGAAACCCACCACCTTGATGACTCGCTTCACCTTGTCGAGCCGGCCGATCTCGGATTTCAGCAGGGCCAGGGCATTGAGGGTGCATTGCTTGGCGCCGCGGATGGCGGCTTCGAGGGTGATCTCCTTGCCGAGCCGGCCTTTGTAGGCACCGAGACTGTTGTTGAAGATCGGGAGCTGGCCGCTGATATAGACCAGGTTGCCGACCCGCGTCACCGGAATGTAGCTGCCGAGGGCCGGCGGCAGGTCGACCGGGAGCTTGAGCAGCATTCCCAACAGCTTCTTCTCGATCGGATCGAGCTGCTTGCCGCCGGGGCCGGTGGTGGTGGCCGGCAGGGCGGTTTCTTCGGATGCGGGCGCGGCCGGCTTTTTTTCCATTATTTTCTCCTCCGCGCGAGGCGCAGCGCCTTCACGGTCAAGACCAAGGGCAGGCCGGGATAGCGCTTGAGGTCCTCACTCAACTTTGGCGGCAAGGACACCGACTTCATGATGTCGTCGATGGTGCCTTCCTTCAACTCCTCGGTGAAAAAATTATGCTTCTTGAGGGTGGAGAACAAAGTGTCGATGTGCTTCTTGAATCCGAGCCGCGGATTCATCAGGTATTCGAAAAAGGGATGGATCGTCGTGAACAGGACCCGCCCGCTGTCTTTGAGACAGCGCGAAGCTTCCGGGATCAGGGCCGGCAAGTCCGAGCGCCAGGCCAGGGCCGAAGGGTAGATCATGAAGTCGAAGCTCTCTTCGGCGAAGGGCAGATGCTCGATCGAGCCTCGGGCCTTGGCATGGGGCGCGGCGGTGGGAGCCGCCGCCGGAGCGGTGGCCGTGGCCCGCGAAACGTCGAGCTCGACGATGTCCTGGGCGCCGCGCTTGGCCAGAGTCTCGAGGTAATTCTCGCCGCCGGGGCTCAGGTGAAGGCACTTCTTGCCGTTCAAGGCCGGAAAGAGCGGGACGATCTCCTTGCGCTCGGCGCCGGCGAGCAGGCCGTGGAGCTGGCGCTCGTTCCATTGAATGAAGCCGAAGTCCTGGCCCTCGGTGTCGATGACCCCGGTTTTTTTGGGTTTGGTCGCCGGCTTCTTCTTCGAGACGGTCGACGCGACTTTCTCGACCACGGTGCCGACCTTGGTCATGAGGCTGGTGAGCATTTTCTGCATAGCGGTTTTCAGTTTAAGCAAAGGGGCCCGGCTTTGCCAAATGATTACGGGGCTTGGGAATTCCAAAATTGAAAAGGATCGGCGCCGCTTTGGCTTTCGAAAACCGGCAGCTTGTGCTTCTTGCGCCGGGCCCAGGTCCGCAGCTCCCGGGCCAGAAGCGGGACCATGCCGATCTCGCCGGCGAAATGGCCGACGTCGACCAGCGCGATCCCCTCGGCCAAGGCGTCCAGCGCATGGTGGTACTTGACGTCGCCGGTGACCAGGAGATCGGCGCCGGCGGCCTTGGCCTCGGCGAAAAATCCGCCGCCGCTGCCGGTCATCACCGCGATCCGCCGCAAGGGATGGTTGGGATCGCCGACGTAGCGCAGGTTGGCCAAACCCAAAGCCTGGGCCGCCTTGGGCAGCCAGCTCTTGAGCTTGGTCGGCGTCACCGACCCGAGGCGCCCCAGGCCGGCTTTGGGATGCCGGCGATCGCGCGAGGCAAGCAGCGGCCGGAGGCCGCGCAGCCCCAGCTTGCGGGCCAAATCTTCGTTGAGGCCGCGGTCGGCGGCATCGAGATTGGTATGAAAGGAAAGGATCGAAACTCCGGTCTGGGCCGCCAAACGGGCGACCCGGGAGGCCGGCGTCGAGTCGTCGAGCCGCTTCAGCGCCTTGAAGAAAAGCGGATGGTGGGTGACCAGCAAGTTGCAATCGTGCTCGACCGCCTCCCAGAGCGCGGCTTCGGTGGCGTCCAAGGCGACCAGTAGGCCGTGGATTTCCTCGGAGCGGCTGCCCACCTGCAAGCCGACCGGATCCCAGTCCTCGGCCAGCGTCGGCGGCGCCAAGCGCTCGAGATAAGCTTGGATCTCATGGAGCGAAACGAGTTTCTTCACCGCTCCGACTCTAGCGCGGGCTCGCCGCCGGGAGAAGGAAAATTGCTCTACTGCTGCGGCGCCGCCGGCTGAGTCTCGGCCGATTGATATTGCGGCGTCCAGACCAGCCGGACGTCGTCGTTATAGGTCGCGGTGTAACCGGTGGCCGAGTTGTTGCCCGGCGTGTAAGTCGCCTTGAATCCGTTCACCGGCGTGTAGCTGTTCCCATTCGACGGCGGGCTATAAGTGGCGCTGAGATCGGTGATGGCCTCGTACTGTTGATTCTGGTTCACGGTGGTGCTGGTCGACAAGTTGGCGTCGAGGACGGCCTTGGCTTCGAAGTAGCCCAAGGCTTGGAGCAGGCTCAGCTCGGCTTGGACCGCCTTGTATTTCTCGCGCAGGACCGCCGCTTCGGCGCTTTGGTTGGCGACCGCCACCTCGAGCTGGGCTTCGAAGTCCTTGGCTTGGGCGACGACGACCGCGATCTGATCCTTCAAGGCGGTCATCACTTCTTCCTTGGTCGGCCGGAACTCCAGCGCCGCCTCGTCGGCGATGTCGACCAAGGTCACGACCGCGGTCTTCTTCTCGACCGAGAAACCGGTGTGAAGGACGTAGTCCTTGTCGCCGACCCGGACCGCGATGCCCTGAGCGATGGTGGCGACGGCGTCGCGGATCCGATCCTTGCGGTAATGGTTCAGGTGGTATTGGGTCGAGAAGCTCGCGTCGTCGAGCTTGGCCAAGAAATCCTTGATCGCGGTGACGTTGGCGATCTCGCCGTCGTAAGCCGGCACCCAAGCGATCGATCCCGAGAGGCCGAAGACCGCGGCATAGGCCGCGTAAAGCGTCTGCCGAAGCTGGAGCAGCCGGACCAAGGCGACGTAGGCTCGATCGAGGTTTTCCCATTTTTCGTCGGTCGGATCGGAGCCGTAGCGCCCGACGTTGCCGCCGAAGCGAATCACCGCGTTTTCGATGTCGGCGTTCAAGGTGCCGTAGACCAGCTTGTCGGCTTGAACGAAGTAGTTATGAATCGCGCTGAGGTCGGCCACCGTATAGCTGGCCGGCTTGGCCTGATAGACGGCATGGAAGCCCGAAACTTGGGCGACTTGAAAGACATAGTCCCGCGGTTGATGGGTGAGGACCGCGAAGCGCTCATAGGCGTCGCCCTCGGCGCTGCAGAGATCCTTGCCCGGCTCGCCGCTGATCTTCACGGTGCCGAGGCCCTCGACGCCGAGATTGGAATCGGCCGAGCTTTCGGCCCCGGGGACCGACACTTCACCGCCGTCTTTTTTACTGCAGGCGCTGAAGCTTAGGCTCATGGAGAGGGTGAGAAGGATGGTCCAGAGACGGAAGAAAAAAGACATGAAAGGGCCTCCAAAAAACATCAGCGAGCCCGATCTTTGTTTATTGCAAAATTTAGACCATGGCTAACAAATTAAGCCAAGCAAAATTAAGCACTTAGGCCCGTTTGGCTGCTAAGTCCTTATCAAGATGAGAATATTCTCAATTTGAAAGAGAGGCCTCCGGAGCCTCGCGCAGCTGGCGGTAAACCGTGCCGACGTTGATCCCGAGCTGCTTGGCGACGGCATAGGCGCTGGAATGAAGTTTCCGGTGGGTTTCGAGGATGACCTTGCGGCGGAGCCCCTCGACGGTGGTGCCTTCGGGAAACGAAGGGAAGCTTCGCCAGGCCTCGGCCTTGGCCTTGAGCTCGTACTTCCGGACCTTGACGTAGACCGTGGCCACGCCGACGCCCAGCTCGCGGGCCGCTTTTTCGCAGTTCATCGCGCAGCGGGCGAGGACCGTTCCGTAAAGCGCCTCCTCATAGCGTTCCCAGGTCCAGTGGTCGAACTCGGCCGCGGCCGGCGCTGTGGCCGACTTGACCGCGGCCAGCGGCGGCCGGTCGGGAATCGCCGGCGCTTCGGGCGGCGCGCTCAAGCGCTGGCGCAGGAAGGCCGGGATGGCTTCGAGCCGGATGAGCCCGCGCTCGGAAAAGGCGGCCGAGGTCCGGATGAAATTTTCCAGCTCCCGGATATTGCCCGGCCAGTCGTAGGCGTTCATCAAGGTCAAGACCTCGCGGGCGAGCCGGGGCGCTTTGGCCAAGCGATGCTCCTGGACGCTCTGCTCCAAGAAGTGATTGGCCAGCAGCAGCATGTCCTCGCGGCGCTCGCGCAGCGCCGGCAGTTGCAAGACCATCTGGGCGACCCGATAGTAGAGGTCCTCGCGGAATTTTCCATCGGCGATCCACTCCTCGAGCCGGCGGTGGGTCGCGGAGATGACGCGGATGTCGACCGCCAGCGGCCGGGTGTCGCCGAGCCGCACGATCTCCTTTTCTTGCAAAGCCCGGAGCAGCTTGGCCTGAGTGTTGAGCGGCAGCTCGGCGATCTCGTCGAGGAAGAGAGTTCCGCCCTGGGCTTCCTCGAGCAGGCCTTTCTTGTCGCGGATCGCGCCGGTGAAGGCGCCGGCCTTGTAGCCGAAGAGCTCGCTCTCCATCAGGTTCTCGGGGATGGCGCCGCAGTTGACCGCGACGAAGGGAGCCTGGCGGCGCCGCGAATGCTCGTGGATCGAGCGGGCCACCAGCTCCTTGCCGCTGCCGGTCTCGCCCAAGATCAAGATGGCCAAGTTGGTGTCGCTGACCCGGTCGAGCAAGCCGAGGATCTCGACGATGGCCCGGCTCTTGCCGAGGATCCGCGGATAGGGATTCTTGAGCTGGCCGCGCAGGTCGACCTTGAGCCGGTCGATCTCCTCCTCGGCGGCTTCGAGCTGGCCCTGCAGCTTGGCGTTCATCTGCTCCAGCCGCTTCAAGTTCTGGACGTTCTGCAGGGCCAGGCCGGCTTGGTCGCCGAAGGCCTCGAGCAAGCGCAGGATCCGGGGATTGAAGAGGTCGGTCTGGAAGCGGTGGGTGAGGTAGAGGACGCCGACCGAGCGGAGGCCGGCCCGGATCGGGACGCAGGCAATCGAGCGGAGATGCAAGGCCACCACCGACTGGAATTGGCTGAAGCCGCGGTCGTGCTGAGCGTCGGGCGTCACCACCGGGTTCCCGCTCTCCAAGACTTGGCGGGCGATCTGCTGGCTGATCTCGATCTGGCCGGGATCGAGCTCGGTGTTGAAAGCTTCGCGGACGGTCAAGCCCTCGCGCTCGTCCTCGAGCAAGAGCAGCGCGGTCTCGGCTCCGCAGAGCTCGGCGGCGTGCTCCAAAATTTTGCGGAACAAGAGCCGGGGGTCGCGTTCGGTGAGCAAGGCCCGGTTGATCTTGAGGATGTTGGAGAGGGCCGAATCCGAAGCCTCGGCGTCGAACTTCACCCGAGAGACCGGCTTTTCCTCCCGTCCGGCCCGCGGATCGACCGGCGCCCGTCCGAGCAATTCTTGCAAAGCCTTCTTCTCGGCCTCGCCCTCGGAGAGATGAATGAGGTCGGGCGCCAAGCGGCGGAAGCCTTCCAAGTCGCCTTCGTCCAGGGCCAAGGCCGCCATCGAGGCCAGCGGATAGAAGCGGAAGGATTTGAGGTGGATGTCCTCCTCCGAGCGGTTGCGGGCCTCGGCGAAATAGGCCCGGGCGGTCGCGAAGTCCTTGCGCTTGCGGCAGATCTCGCCCAGCTCCAAGGTCGCCCGGGCCATCAGGTAGCGGGTATGGGAGGACGGATGAACCTTGGCGACCAAGCGCTTGGAGAGCTCGATGTCGCGGTCGGCCTCTTCGAGCCGGCCGAGCTCGCTCAAGATCACCCCGCGGTTCTGGGCGACGGTGGCGGCGCAGAGGAAGTCGCGGCGGTACTCGGCCAGGGCCAAGCTGCGCTGGTAGTAGTCCAGCGATTCGGGCCGCTTGTCGACCAGCGAGGCGACATTGCCGAGGCCGTTGTAGGCCCGGATCAAGTAATCCCAATGCCGCTCGAGCCGTGCGGTTTCGGCAACCCGGCGGTAGGCCTCGGTGGCGCCGGGATAATCCTTGGCCTTGGCCAGGGCCTCGCCCAAGTTGTAGGCGACTTTCATCTTGAAGAAGGCGTCGGGGTGGTTGGCGAAGAAATCCAAATCGGTCTTGAGCTGGGCGATGCCTTCGTTCAAGCGCCCGGCCGCGAGGTAAGCGTTGGCCAGCTCGTTGTTCGTCACCAGCCGGGCTTCGGCCGGCGGCAGGGCCCGGGCTTCTTCGCGGGTCCTTTCGAATTCGCGGATCGCGGCTTCGGTCCGGCCTTCTTGCAGATCGAGGAAGGCGAGGAAGTTCCGCAGGCGCAGGCTCAAGCTCCGCGACGGCTCGGCGGTTTCCTTGAGCAAGGAGAGGGCGGCGGCGAAATCCTCCCGGGCTTCGGCGTAGCGGCCCTGCTTGGCGAAGATCCAACCGCGCAATTCCCAAACCCGCGGTTTTTGCTCCAAGCGCTCGGCCCGCGAGAAGAGGCTCGGCAAGTCGGACTCCAAGCGGCCGAGGATCTCCCGGGCCGGATCGAGGCGGTTTTCCTTGGCCAAGGCCTCGGCTTGGAGAAGCTCCAGCTGCCAGCGCCGCTCCGGCGATTTTTCTTGATCAAGAAGACGGTTCCAATCGGTTTCGGTCGAGGCCAGGCCGAAGAAATCGGGCACCGACTCGCGGTAGGCCGCGAGGTGCCACTTGCCGGAGGCGTCGACGATCAGCGGATCTTGGAGCAAGGACTCCAGCGCGGCCCGCATGGTGTCGGGATAGCCGCCGCTGAATTTTTGCAAGCCCTCGACGAAAGCTCGGGGCAGCTCGGCGTTGCGAGTGGTTTCGCGGAGGTATTGTTCGGTTTCGGCGAGGTTCAGCGGCCGCAGCTGCAAGAGCCGGGGTTGCCAAGCGGCGAGCTGGGCGGCCGCGGCGGCGGCGGCCTCGGGTTCGAGCGCCGTGGCCAGCGAAGCGAAGCGCGGCTTGGCCGGCAGATTCCGGAATTCCTCGGCCGAGAGAATGGCCAGCCCTTCGCCCTTTTCCTCGGCGCCGGTTTGAACTTCCAAATCCTGGAGCTCGGCCTCGTATTTCAGCTCGGTGAGCAGGGCTTCGGCTCCCAGGCCTTTTTCGCCGACCAGCAGCAGGGCCCTCTCCTTGGCGCCGCGCTTCAAGCCGGCGAGAAAGCTTTTGGCCTCGGCCAAAAGCTCGCTTCGCCCGACGAAGCTCTTGGGCAGGGAGCGGGGCCGAGCCGGGGCCAAGGCCACCGCGCCGTTGGTCTCGAGGTATTTCAACGCGTCCTCGGCCGAAGCCGGGCGCTGGCGCGGGTTCTTGGCCAGCATCAGGTCGAGCAGGGCCGAGAAGGCCGGCTCGACCTCGGGCCGCAAGGTGGCGATCGGCGGCGGCAGATAGTGGAGCTGGGCCCGGAAAGTGGCGAAGATGTTTTGGCGCAGGAAAGGGTTCTTTCCCGCCAGCAAGCTGTAGCAGGTCACGGCCAGGGAATAGAGGTCGCTCCGGGCGTCGACCGTCTCGCGAAGAATTTTCTCGGGCGCCAAGTAAGGCGGTGTTCCGCCGGACTTGGCCAAATCGGGCCGGGAGATGCCGAAGTCGATGAGCTTGAGGCGCGGCGCTTCGCCGGGCCTCGAGAGCAGGAAGAGATTTTCGGGCTTGAGATCGCCGTGCAGGACGTCGTGCGAGTGAAGATAGGCCAGGCCCTGCAAGGCTTGAATGAAAATGTCGCGGACTTGCGGATAGGACCAGGCGGCGCCATCGGAGGCCAGGGTCCGGCCCTCGAGCCATTCCTGGGTGAAATAGGGCCGGCGCAAATTTTCGTCGTGGCCGAAATCGAAAATGCGGACGACGTTGGCGTGCTCCAGGCCCTTGAGCAGGCTGAACTCGAATTTGAAAGTCGCCAGCCTCTCCTCATCGCTCAAGCCCTCGACTTTTTCGCGGAGCAGCTTGAGGGCGGCCAGGCCTTCGGGCCCCCGAACCTGAAACACTTCCCCGGCCATGCCGCTTCCGACCCGGGAAAGAACTTCGTAGCGGTGATCGATGAGGGCCGGGGTTTCGCTCATGGGCCCACTTTATCGAAGGCCGGCCGGCGCGGAAAGAGGGAAAATCTTAAAAATGAATAATTAGTTTGCAATCAATAATAATTTATTATTGTTTTTAAATATATAATGAAGAATCAGATTAGCAATGCCAAGGGACGGAGCATCAGGCGAACCCAATGATAGAAAATAAATCAAATAATATTAATCATATAGGTAATGTTTTTAGAAATGAACCAGGTATCAAAAATTATTCCGCCAATTTGGCATTTGACTTGCTTATATACTTTAGCAGAGGGACGAAGGTTGGCGAAAGATAAGGATCCCCGATCTGCAAAGCTCGCCGGCCTGAAAGGATGAAAGGCCGACGGGCTTTTTGAAAAAAAGATTTAAGGTCGCGTTCACAAAGGTTTCTGTCGAGGTGTATGGAGTGCCCCTCGATCGTTATCGAGAGCGCGACCTTTTTTTCCGTTTTCCGCGTTGTTCCCTGAGACGGAAATCCGCTTGTCGAGGCGGGGCGGCTCGATTCATAGTGTATCGCTTGGAGGAGAGGTACCGATGGCGAGATTGAGAAAAGGCATGTTCCGGCGGGCGATCCGCCATGCCCTTGGCTTCGCCGCCATGCTCCTGGCTTTGAGCCTTGCCGGCTGCGGCGGCGTTTCGCCGCCGGTCGGCATCCCGGCTCCGGTTTCCCAGCTCATGCAAATCCAAGGTCCCGATCCCACCGGAGTGGTCGCCGTGGTCGGCGAGCCCGGCTCGGTGCTGCCCGACGCCGTGGTCAGCGCCGCCAACCTCGACCAGGGCGGCCAGGTCATCCAGGCCAGCCGGTGGCAGGCCTGGCTCTTCGGCGTGGCCGTTGCCCAAACCAGCCCCAATTCGCCGATCGATCAAACCGAGCGCGCCGTGGTCGCCGCTTCCGACGGGTCCTTCCGGATGCGGCTCACCGGCACCCAGGGCGACACCCTGCGCTTCGTCCAAAACGTCGGCGGCGAAAAAAGCCCGCCCACCGACGTGACGGTTCCTCCGCCGGCGACGCCGGTTCCGGCTCCCTTGGCGCCGACGCCTCAGCCTGGTGCCACGATTTAATCCTATCTTGGCCAACACGCTTGTCATCCCGAACGAAGTGAGGGATCTCCTCGGCGATGCGTTACCGCAGTTTCGGCAACACCGACCTTAAAGTCTCGGAAATCGGCCACGGCACTTGGGCCATGGGCTACATGTGGGGCGCGCGCGACGACGCTCAATCGATTCGGGCCCTGAGCTTGGGCCTGGAGCGGGGGATCAATCTCATCGACACTGCCTGGATCTACGGCAAGGGCCACGCCGAGCGCTTGATCGGACGAGTCCTGCGCGAGACCGGCCATCGCCCCTACGTGGCCACCAAATGTCCGCCCAAAAACATGGTATGGCCGCCGACGCCGGGGATTCGGGCCGAGGAGGCCTTTCCGGCCGATTACCTGATCGGGAAAACCGAAACGTCGCTCAAGAACCTCGGC